>JAPOSK010000257.1 GCA_026709725.1 Paracoccaceae bacterium
CCTCAACAGTGGACCGGTCAGGATAGATGTCCCGCCCGCCCCGCTGGGCGCATTTGAGGCCGGCAGTGGCGTTGGCGAGGAGAATGGCATCGGATTCGGGAAGGTTTTCGGCGATACCAAGCGCAAAAGCACCATGCCAGACATCACCGGCCGCAAGTGTATCAACAACGGAGAGCGGGAAGGCCGGGACCTGTTCGACGGCCTGTCCTTCAAAGAAGTAAACACCATTGGCGCCATCGGTGACACAAATCCATGCATCTGTCATGGAACGGACAAGGCGCATGCCCTCGGTGAGCGATGTCAGGCCTGTCAATTCCTCAAGGCCCTGGCGTGAAAACGCCAGATGTGTTGCCAAGGCAACCGGCTCCAGGGTCTTGAGCCGTTCCGCATCAACGATGGAGGGCCGATCATGACGGTGGGCCAGTTCCAGAGCTGTCGTGCACCCCGACATCGAGACGGTGTCAACAAGATACGCATCAGTTGGCGGCGCATCGGCAATCCAGTCCGGGGGTTCGTCAAGGTCAAAGCTGCCCCGGTAATTCACAACCTGCCGATCCCCCAAGGGCGTGATGTAGACCGATGAATAGGAACTCCGGCATCTGGGGAATCGTTTGAGGAATTTGAGATTGACACCGCGCCGATGAAGATCTCGCGCGATCAGGTCGCCAAACACATCATCACCGAGTCGTGCGGCCAGATAGGCTGTGCCGTCAAGCTGGACAATCGCCACCGCAGCGTTGGCGGCGCACCCGCCGCCGATCAGATCATGATTGCGGGTGTAATATTTTTGTCCGCCCACCGGCAGATGGTCAAGATAATAGACCAGATCAAGGACTGCCATGCCAAAGGAAAAGACTGACGCCATCGTATCGATACCTGTCCCTGCGACGGAAACCACATGGTTCCCAAACGATTCCGGTTTCTGTAACCGCCGGGGTTGGCAATGTAAAATTACCAGAGGATATTCCGTGCGGTCCGGACAAGCCCCATGACGCAGGATCCATCGCGCTGGCATCGTGAGCCGCGTCTGGGTGGTCAGCTCTTCGGCCTCAGGGACGTCATGATCGGCACTCAGGCTGAGGCAGTTGTTGCGGATGTCAGTTTTGACATCCATCAGGGGGACAGAATTGCGCTGGTCGGGCGGAATGGTTCCGGCAAATCAACGCTCCTGAAACTTCTGACTGGATTGATTGAGCCGGATCAGGGGGAGGTGCGCCGTCCTGCCGGTTTGCGCGTGGGCTACCTGCCGCAGGATCCCGATCTGTCTTCCTACGCAACACTCGGTGCATATTGCCGTGATGGCCTGACACTGAACGAGTATCATCTGGCTGATCGGGTTGCGGCGCTCTTCAACTTTGATCCTGATCAAACACCGGAACAGGCCTCAGGCGGCGAGATTCGCCAGGCCGGACTGGTTCGCCTCTTCAGCCGCCCGTGCGATCTCTATCTCTTTGATGAACCGACCAATCACCTTGATCTCGTTACAATCGAGTGGCTTGAACAGATTCTGCCTGACCTTGGTGCGGCTTTTGTCATTGTAAGCCACGATCGCCGGATGCTGAGCGCCACCACTCACCGAACCATCTGGGTTGACCGTGGCCGGGTTCGGGTCATGGAGTGCGGTTACCGGGAGTTTCCGGACCGGCAGGAAACTGTCCTGCTGGAAGAGGAGCGTCGGCGACGGCATCTGGACAGGCAGATCAGGACTGAGACGCTCTGGGCAACAGAAGGTATCAGTGCCCGTCGTAAACGAAATCAGGGACGGTTGCGTCGCCTCGATACCCTGCGTCGGGAGCGGGCCGAGATGCGTCGGATCATGGCAAGTCCAGACATGACGGCAACCCATGATGTTATGGCGGGCCAGATGGTGATCGAAGCACGGACTGTCAGTTTTTCGTTCGGTCAGCACGCTCTCATCGACTCTCTCTCACTGCGGATTCTGAAGGGTGATCGTCTGGCGATCATCGGCCCGAATGGAATCGGCAAGACGACGCTGGTCGAAATTCTGACCGGGCGGCGCAAGCCTGATCGCGGTTGGGTCAGGATCGGGAAAACCCTGACCCTGGCGTCTCTTGACCAGAATCGCCGACCGCCGAATCCGAACATGACTGTTCGCAGGTTCCTGACCGGGGAGGGGGCGCATGCACGGGACCGCCCGGACCATGTCATCCATCAGGGGCGGTCAAGGCATGTGATTTCCTATCTCAAGGCCTACCAGTTCGACAGAACGGTCGTTGACGCGCCGCTCATGTCGCTCTCCGGTGGTGAGCTGGGCCGGTTGCATCTGGCCCGGATCATGCTCAGGGAAACCGATCTCCTTGTCCTTGATGAGCCGACCAATGATCTTGATATGGATATGCTGGACATGCTGCAGCAGGCTCTGGCCCGGTATCCCGGCACCGTCATCCTTGTCTCTCATGACCGGGACTTTCTCGACAATGTGGCAACGCTGACCCTTGCACTCGGGGGCTGCGGTGCATGGACAGTCTATCCCGGGGGATGGTCGACCGCACACGATCAGGGTTATCGCGCCCGGGGTGTCGGGGTGGATGAACCGCAGGGGTCAGCCGGACCCAAACGCGGGAAGGTCAGACCCGCAATCCGGGTCAGGGAATCGGGATTGACATTTGCCGAGCGGCACCGGCTTGAGGATCTTGACGGGCTGATTGCCGGACAGGCCGCACTGGTTTCCCGCAAGCAGGCGGCGATTGATGCCGCTCCGCACTCGGATGACTACGAGTCCACGGCAACACTGCTCCGTGAGCTGGCCGCCCTGCAGGAGCAGCTGAGAACACTTGAGGATGAATGGCTGGATCTGGCAGAACGTGCCGGTTGAAAACCGGTCAGATATCAAGTGTCGCCGTGTCAGCGTACCGTGCTTTCTGTTGAATGAAGTCAAAGCGTTCGGCGGGTTTCTTGCCCATCAGGCGGGTGATTCGGTCATCCGTCTTGGCGCGTTCGTCCTCATCAATGGTAATTCGGATCAGGGACCGGGTTGCCGGGTTCATGGTGGTGTTCTTGAGATCTCTGGCATCCATGTCCCCGAGGCCCTTGAAGCGTGAGACATCGATGGCACCTTTGCCGCCAAGACCTTCTGATTCGTAGTGTGCGCGTTCGTCTTCATTGAGGGCATAGATCTGGTGACGGCCCTGCCGCAGGCGATAGAGGGGTGGGCAGGCAAGGTAGAGATGACCCCCATCGATCAGGGGGCGCATGTAGCTGTAGAAGAATGTCATGAGCAGGGTTGCAATATGGGCACCATCGACATCCGCATCGGTCATGATGATCACGCGATCATAGCGGAGGTCCCCGATGTTGAAATTTTCTCCAAGTCCAACCCCAAGCGCCAGGCAGATGTCATTGATTTCCGCATTTCCCGAGAGTTTTGCCGAGGAAGCGCCAAGGACATTGAGGACCTTTCCGCGCAGGGGCAGGAGAGCCTGCGTTGCCCGATCCCGCGCCATCTTGGCTGATCCGCCTGCCGAATCGCCCTCGACCAGGAAGAGTTCTGTTCGGGAGCGGTCGGATTGGGTGCAGTCAACGAGTTTCCCCGGCAGACGCAGGCGCTGGGTATAGGATTTGCGTTGCGTGGCCTTGGTCTGACGCCGGCGCAATCGGTCTTCGGCAAGTTCAGTGAGATAGGCAAGCAGCGTGCTGGCGGATTCGGGATCCTGGGCCAGCCAGTTATCGAAGTGATCGCGGACAGAGTTTTCCACAAGGCGATGGGCAATCGGTGAGAGGAGTTTTTCCTTGGTCTGGCCGGCAAATTTCGGGTTTGGCAGGAGGCATGACACCATGGCGCAACCACCGGCAAGCAGATCCTCACGCGTCACCTTGCTGGCAGCAGAGTTGGACGCATAGTCTCCGTAGGCCTTGAGGCCCTTGAGGATGGCAGACCAGAATCCGGTTTCATGCGGTCCCCCCTTGGGTGTGTGGATCGTGTTGCAGTAAACACGCGAGAATCCATCCGCGGTTGCACGCCAGTTGAGGACCCATTCAACAGATCCTCTGGTGTCGTCATCAAATTTGTCGCTGAACGCGACCTTGCCGGCAAAGTGGGATGGAAAAAACGTTTCATCCCCGCCAAGCCGTTCCGTGAGCGAATCAGCAAGGCCATTGGGAAAGTGCAGCAGGGCCTTCCGGGGGATCGGGTCGGATGGAATCGTGCAGTGCCACCGGACCTTGACGCCGGAATTCAGATAGGCCTTGGATTTGGCCAGGCTGTAAATGGCCTCCGGTCTGAAACCGGCTTCATCGCCAAAGATTTCCGGATCCGGGGTGAAGGTAATGGATGTGCCCCGCCGTTTGCAGCTTCCGGGGATCTGTCGCAGGCCGGTGTCCGGACTCCCCCGGGTGTACGCCTGCTGGTACTGAATCCCCTCCCGCCATACATTGACCACGAGTGACAGGGAGAGGGCATTGACAACCGAGACCCCGACGCCATGCAGGCCGCCTGATGTCTCATAGGCGCCATTGCTGAACTTGCCCCCGGCATGCAGGGTGGTCAGAATGACCTCAAGTGCCGACTTGTCGGGGGATTTCGGATGCGGATCAACCGGAATCCCGCGCCCGTTGTCACTGATCGTCACCGCGTTGTCATCAGCGAGTTCGACAGTGATCGTATCGGCATGACCGGCAAGGACCTCGTCCATGGCATTGTCAATGATTTCAGCGCACAGATGGTGCAGGGCACGGTCATCGGTCCCGCCGATATACATCCCGGGATGCTTGCGGACCGGATCAAGACCCTCAAGGATCTCAATCGCAGATGCGTTGTATGTCTGGTTCGTTCTGGATACCACCCGTCACCCGGCGTATAAACCTGCCATTCAATCTTTGTGTCGTTTTTATTGTTGCATGCAGAGTAACCGATTGCCATGGAAACTGCAAACCCCGATCGCCTGAACCTGGTCCGGCATCATCGGTATCCCCGCCGGTGAACCTTCTTCGCTCTGCGACGAATCTCCTGCCTGTTCGAGGGTGTCGACCGCTCCTGGCTCTGGCGATTCCATTGATCATCAGCAATGTCTCGCAGGCGGCAAAACATCTTGTCGACGTGCTGATGCTTGGCTGGTATGATATCGATGCGCTGGCCGCTGTTGTTCTTGGAGCAACGCTCTGGCAGATCCTTTTTATCATTGGCAGCGGTTTTGCGATGGCGACCATCGCCCTCGCGGCGCGTTCGGCCGGTGAACGAAAGCGGGGCGGGGTGCGACGCTATGTCCGCATGGGCTGCTGGATTGCCGTCGCCTTCAGCGGCCTTGTGGCCCCTCTTCTCTGGTTCAGCGGGTCTTTTTTCCACATCCTCGGACAGGCGACCGGTATTGCGGATCTGGCCGAATTCTACCTCCGAATCACGATGTGGGGTCTCTATCCTGCGCTGGTCGCGATGACCCTGAAATCCTTTTTTCTGGCGATTATCCGACCACGGATCATCCTCTGGGCAACGCTTTCCGGTGCATGTCTCAATGCTGTCCTGAACTATGTCCTCATCTTTGGCCATTTCGGTGTTCCGGAACTTGGCATAACCGGAGCGGCCATCGCCTCCGTCCTCGCTCATGCATACACTCTTGGCCTCATGATAATCATTGCCGCCCGCCGTGCCTATCGGCCATACCGGCTCTTCCTGCACCTCTGGCAGCCCGATTGGCAGGCAGCCCGGGATCTGTTTCTGCTCGGCTGGCCTGTAAGCGTCGCCCTGATTGCCGAGGCCGCCTTTTTTGGCATGAGCGTGTTCATGGCTGGCTGGATCAGCACACCAACCCTTGCCGCCCATGGCATTGTGGTGGAGATCGCCAGTTTTGTCTTCATGGTCTATCTCGGCCTCTCCGGTGCTGCGACGACATTGTCTGCCCGGGCTCTCGGTCAGGAAAATCCGGCAGAACTTGAACAGACCTATCGATCCGTCATGCATTTGACCCTTCTGACGGTCATCGTGGTCATGGCTGTCTTTTTCGCCGTCCCGGAAATCATCATCGCCGGGTTTGTCGACCCGGCTGCGGCACAGAGTGACACGGTTCGCCGCATTGCAGCCGATCTGCTGATGATCGCCGCACTCTTTCAGCTGGCGGACGCCATGCAGGTCGTCTTCATCGGCCTTCTGCGCGGACTTGGCGACACCCGGTCACCCATGATCATTGCCGGATTGAGTTACCTCACGGTCGGGATTCCCTGCAGTTACATCCTCGGGTTTCCGCTTGATGCCGGCATCAATGGTATCTGGATTGGCTTCATCATCGGTCTTGGTCTGGCCGCACTGCTTCTCGGCCTTCGATT
>JAPOSK010000306.1 GCA_026709725.1 Paracoccaceae bacterium
GTGAGCAAACTTCCAAAAGGGCGGATTGACATGAAGCTGGATGCTTCTACGCATACCATGGGGATACGCTCTCGCCACCACCCCAGAAACACAAGCCCCGCCATCGGCGGGGCTTGTGTCTTGCGATAGGGCGACTACCCCTAGCAGCGGGGCTGTTTGCTGATGTGTTGTTTGCTTTTCAAACGCGGCAGCATGCCACGCAGCGCATCTTCTGCTTCGGTAGCGGCTGCGATAGCGGCTTTATGCGCCTCGTCAGCTGCGATAGCGGCGGCATACGCCTCGTCGGTTTTCTCCTCAGCTTCGCTAGCGGCGGCACGCGCCCCATTGGCTGCCTCCTTGGCTTCGATAGCGGCTTCCCGCATATCCAAGATTGCATCCATTGTTGCGAAAACAGCACCCCGCATCTTCGCAATTGAACCGTCGGCTTCGCTAGCGGCGGCACGCGCCTTATCGATTGCCCCGTGCAAATTGCTTTTGCCGTTCATGATACTCCCCTTGCTTATTTGACTATACCTAAATTGTACCCTATGCAATGCCTATTGTCCAGAGTCAATTTTGCCAATAATTTTTTCCCAACCCCACCGCACCCGCGAGTCGATCGGATCGACTCGTCTGCGCAGATACCCACCAGAAACAAAAGCCCCGCCGATAGGCGGGGCTTTTGTTTATTTGTCTTGCCGAGACAACTCCCAGTGGCATTCAGAACGCCAACATACGCGGCACCGATGCTGACGATTTTCCACCTATCCAACATGGCGACGTGGATTTTTACATTCGTGCGGAAAAGCTAGGCGGAATGATTGACGAGACAACCTTTGCCTCTGCCACTGATGATTTGCGCCCTGTTTTGGGATGCGTTGATGTCAAGATAAGTGGTTCGACTTAGAACCAGTTGTCACCTGTCGCTTGACGCATTTCGGAAGTGTGATATAGTGTGCAAGCAGCCCAATAAAATATCGGAGCACATCATGATTGTAAGTGTCCAGCAAGAGAAACTGATGAATGGATTGAATGTCGCAACTCGCGCCATATATGGCAGGCCGCATTTGCCTATTCTGGAAAATGTGCTGTTGGAAGCAGATAATTCGCGGTTGAAACTTACGGCGACCAATCTTGATATGCGCATAACGGCCTGGATCCCCGCGGAGGTTTTGGAAGCTGGCAGTATCACCTTGCCCGGGAGAACATTCAGCGAATTGGTGAGCAAACTTCCAAAAGGGCGGATTGACATGAAGCTGGATGCTTCTACGCATATCATGGGGATACGCTGTGGCATTCAGAACGCCAACATACACGGCATCGATGCTGACGATTTTCCACCTATTCAACATGGCGACGTGGATTTTTACATTCGCGCGGAAACGCTAGGCGGAATGATCGACGAGACAACCTTTGCCTCTGCCACTGATGATTACCGCCCTGTTTTGGAATGCGTTTATGTCAAGATAAGTGGTTCGGCACTGACCATGGTCGCATCAGATGGTCGCCAATTGGCTAAGCGTACAGGCGATATGGCAAGAGATTTTGACGGAGAAAAAGTCATACTCGTTCCTGCCAAGGCTATGGATGTGGTTGCGCGTGTTTGTGGGGACGATGAAGTTGGCGTTGGTTTTCTCGATGATGGGCGTTTTGTAACTTTCACCGCGCCCAATGTGATGATTACTGTGTCATTGTTCGATGGCAAGTATCCCGATTTCTCCGCTATCATTCCGTCTTCGTTTCTTACGAAGTACACGGTTTACAAAGACGATCTGCTGGCAGTCTGCCGGCGCGCTGAAATCTTTGCTCGCGACAATGCCAATAGTTGCACAATGGTTGTGCAGCCGCCAGGAAAATTTGGCGGTCCAGCCGAAGTCGTGATTGTCGGCAAGAGCGCCGAGCGGGGGGATACTGAAGGTGTTGTCGCTGTTGATTTCGAAGACGAACCGATGGAAATCACTTTCAATATCAAATATCTGATTGGCGCTCTCAATGTCATCAAAGAAGAACGTGTGATATTCCAGGGCAATGGTCCAGATAATGCTGCCGTGATTAAGCCCGAAGGTCGTGAGAATTTCGTGTATGTGTTTATGCCAATGTCGCTATAATTCACGTGTCAAAAAACAACGGAGGTAACATCATGAAGTTTCTACTGATAGCAATAGCACTGGCTTCGGCTACAGTTGCCGTGGCGCACGACACTGGCGAGGTTCATAGCCACCCGGAGCAATCATTCCCATTTCTAGTGATAGCCGTTGTTCTGCTTACCTTCGGCGTGCCGCTTTTGCTTGGCTTGAAGAGCCGCGGGTCGGATGATGAGCGGCGCTCTTGACCTAGATGGGGGCGGTCCGTGCGCACGTGCGCGCCTGGTGCCGGCTGACGCGCCATTGTTTTGATGGTATGATATTGCTTCTGCTGATAAGGGGGCAACGAACCAATGGATGGTGACGGGCAGGTGCAAAACGTAGTTAGTTGGTTGCAAGCGCACGGGCATAAAGCAATTGTTTGGCTGATATTCATTGCCACGTTGATTGAGTGGATCAACAGTGGCGGCGATATCTCCAAGCTAACGCAGGCGCTTGCGCTTGGTCAAATCGGAGGATGATGATGAAGGCAATTGCAATTACGGCAGTTGGGCTTGCGCTAGTAGCCGGTGTGGTATTTGCGCAAAATTCAGATCGCTACATTGGCGCGATTGCTAGCATTGACAATGTGGTGGACGGGTACAGAACGCGCGAGGCGCAATTGCAAAGCGAGATCAATGATGCGGAAGGCGAGCGCGATGCGGCGCAATCTAACTTGGATGCGGCGCAAGCGGCGCTTGAGACTGCGCAAGGCGACTTTGATGATGCTGTGGCGGCAGTAGATGCGGCGCAAGCGGCATTGGATTTGCATCAGAGTACGGAGGGGCAGGCGACGATTGAGCGCGCTTTGGCGATTGCGCGCGAGGCATTGATGCCACCTGCCGAGGAAATGACGCCAACGCCAACTAGCTAGAAATGGTGCTGCGCGGGTTTGGTCTCGCGCAGCGTTTTTATCATGCCAAACATTTGTCGAGTTGCGGGCTGCGGTCGGCCAATTAAAAACAAAACACACAAACTTTGCCGAACGCATAATGATTATCGGTTGGCAGGCAAGCCAGTAGATGTTCAAATAGGATTAAGAAATAGCCATCATGGGGCAACTTGCACCGAGCTTGGCTGTGCGCGGCCTTACTTTTCCAAAGGGTTATGTAAAAAATGTTATAATAAATTGGTCTCTGGTCCGCGTAGAGTACGGAGGTTCAAGAATGACCCGTCTGTTTATTCCGAATACAAGGCGCGGCGTCTGGCGCGGCACAAAGAGCGTATGCTGACTGATGTTGAGTATGCCGAGCGACGCCGCGCGACAGATCGTAGGTACAAGCGACGGGTAGCTGCTAAGAAGGAAGAGGAATTGCTTAGTATATTGGCGGAGATTAAGTCGCGCAAATGATTTATGCGGATATATTTGACGCGTCTGGCAATCGACTTGGCGATGGGCCGGTTGTCAATATCATTAGTGCGTCGGCTACTTGCGCGCTGGATGCGGCTGGTGATTGGAATATGTCTTGTCGCGCAAATGACAAGCGCGCGCTTGATTTATTGCAATCTGAGCGGCGCGTCAATGTTTATGTAGAGAATGCTGGAGAGACGCGGCGGGTTATTCAAGGGATAATCCGCAAGCGGGTGGTTGTTGAATCGTCGGCTGGCGTTGTGCTGCAAGTCAGTGGTCCGGACATACTAGACGAATTGAAGCGGCGCAATGTGCTGCTCGGTCGCGGGTTTGTCAACCAGACGCTGAGGGAGATATGCAGGGAATTGATAGGCTTAGCGCCGGGTTGGACAATCGAGGTCGATAATGCGATTGCGAATAATCGTCTCAATATGCGATTGGATGGCGTGTCGGTACTGAAAGCATTTCAAGAATTATTTCCGCGTTATGGCTATCATTTTCGTTTGGGTACTACTGATAAGCAATTGCAGGTTGGGCGATTTGGGTCGGCAAGTGGCTATCGCGCGCATGCCATTCGCTGGTACACGGAAGAGCTAATTGAAAATGAAGAGCTTGTGCTAGTTCAGCAATTGAGTGAGGAGTTGGACACGGAGAATTTAGTTAATCGGTTGTATTTGCAAGGGGCTGGGGAAGGGACGGCGGCTTTGACCTTGCAAGGCGCGACTAGGACTTCCCCATATTCAATTCAATCGCTAACAGGACCCAACGGCGAAACGCAGCGTTACATAGAGGATACGCAATCAATCGCTAGCTATGGGCGGATTGAGAAGTTTGCGCAATTCAAGGAGATTGGAGCATTGAGCAATAGCTCGGCGGATATTCGCCATGCTGCGAATGCTTTGTATGATGCGGGTTCTGCGCATTTGAGTCGGTATGCGCAGCCATATAGGAATTATCGGGTTATTTTGCGAGGCGTAAAGCGCACGTTGCGAATTGGCGACACGATTCATTTGGATTACAAGGCACAGGTGGAAACCGAGGATGGCGCGGCGCGTTATTTTGATTTGCGTGGCGATTTTTGGATTATGGAATGCGCGGATTCGGTAGGGTCTGATGTGTTAACGACTTTGACGGTGGCAAATGTTGATCGTCCGCCGGACACGGCTGCCACGCGTGTGCAAGCGGCAATCGAATCGGTGCAGGCGCGCGATTTGAAGCCTAGTTTGTCTACGAATACGCGCACATTTGTCTATGAAGCGCCAGTGTCAGCGAGTACTCCAGCGCGATTTCCATTGCGGTTTAGTGATGCGACGCGCGAATTATTGCGTGTCAATTTGTATTTGAAGACTCGCCCTTTGACGGTGAATGCGACTGCGGTTAGCGCCGCGGATGCCACGACAAGCGGCGATGGCGGCGGGCAGACAAGTAGCGAGGGCGGGTCGACGACGACTAGCAATGGCGGGGCGGCGAGTCCATCGGTGCCTGGCACGACTAGCGCATCGGGTGGTGGCGGCACAAGCCAAGCTGGTGGAACGCCGACGACTAGCAGCAGTGGGGCGGCGAGTCCATCGGTGCCTGGCACGACTAGCGCATCGGGTGGTGGCGGCACAAGCCAAGCTGGTGGAACGCCGACGACTAGCAGCAGTGGGGCGGCGAGTCCATCGGTGCCTGGCACGACTAGCGCATCGGGTGGTGGCGGCACAAGTCTGGCTGGTGGAACGCCGACGACTAGCAGCAGTGGGGTATTGTCAGCTAGCGGCGGCGCGAGCACCAGCGCATCTAACAGCGCAATTACAGTTAGCGGCGGCGGCACAACGAGTCGGAGTGGCGGTGGCGATACGAGCCAGTCAGGCGGCAACCACCGGCATCTGGTATTTGAGGCGCAGAAAAATCGGGAGCCAAACGGCGTTATCACAGTGGGCCAAGTCTATCGTTCGGCAAGTAGCGTCGGTGGCGGTGAAAGTCAAGATTTTCTTTTAGCAATAGGTTCGGGTAGCCATATCAATTTGTGGACACATGGCGCATCTGGGAGTCACAGTCATGGTACTCGAAGTCATAGTCATGGGTTGCCTGATCATAGGCATACTATCAGCGCGCACACGCATGTCACGCGTGCGCACACGCATACCATACTGCCGCACAGCCACACCATTGGCAATCATAGTCATCAGTTGCGTGTGCACGATCATGATATTCCTGGTCACACGCATACCATACTGCCGCACAGCCACACCATTGGCAATCATAGTCATCAGTTGGATGTGCACGATCATGGTATTCCTGGACACACGCATACCATACGCACGCACAGCCACACCATTGGCAATCATGATCACACTGTTGACGACCACACGCATTCTGTTCCTGGTCATAGTCATGGCGTTACCTTTGGGCTGAGGGAGGACACGCAGTTGCCGCGCAATGTTACGGTGCGTTTGAACAATAACGATCGTACGACATTGCTATTTGATCGTGCGCAGTTGGCGACTGGCGCGCGTCAACGGATAAACGCAAGTGGCAATAGTGGCGCGTTAGCCAATCAGCTATATCAAGAGGCAGGTGGATTGCGTCAAGAGCATACGTTAGAAGTGCGCTGTGCGAGCGGGCAAGGCACGGTGGAAGTGACCATCGAGATATTTGAAATCACGCAAGCGATTGCTCTGCCGCTGAATACCGCGAATGTGATAATCACATAGTGGGCTGCGACTATCCACAGTTGCCCGTCTAAGCCCCACACACGCCCGTGGTGGCTTTTATAGCAGCGCTAGGTGTGTAGATAGCCTGTTGGTCGTTGCGGTCGCTTACGGGAAAAC
>JAPOSK010000037.1 GCA_026709725.1 Paracoccaceae bacterium
CGGCGAGCACTTCGGCCACCATGTGCGGCGGGGCCGCAAGGACATCCTGATAGGTTGCAGGCGGGTCTGCGAGGGCGGCTGCCGGCATGGTCATTGATCTGTGCCTCCACAACTGGGATCTGCCTGTAATCTAGTCACCGTGACGGGGATGTGCAAGCATCCATGCTGTGTGGCAGGACATGAATGAAATTACAGTATCTGCAGGAGTGGGTCTGGTGATGGAGCATCAATGACATCTTCTTGGGAAAATGTCTGAGGACTGCACCTGCATTTGGCTTGTGCGCGCAGGGATAAACTGTGCACCAGTGCCATCCGGGCCATCATATGAGATTCATGGTTGCGGTGCAGGGTCAAGATCTCGCCGCACATGGTTCTGTGTGCCTTTCCCGATCAGGCCTCGACCACAGTATGGCAGGCTCCGACCAAAGTATGGACATCAAGGGTGATGATCCTGAGAGACTTTTCATTGTGCGGCTGTTCTGGAACGATTTTTGCGACCATAACGAAGTCATCGTGATGAGACTGCCCAATGCCGCCAATTCCGTTTGCATTTGCAGGGGCAAGATGGAATTCATGGCGCAGCCCCGGCGAATGCCATGTCAGACATTGGTCTGTTGCCCGGGTCATCATCGTGATTGATGAGGCGTCTTCATGGAATCGCAAGAAAGCAATGATCCGGCTGCTGTCACCCCGGTTCTTATGTGTGGGGGCGTCGGCACGCGCCTCTGGCCCCTCTCACGCCGATCATACCCCAAGCAGTTCACGTCATTGTTTGGCAGGGAGTCGCTCTTTCAGGCAAGCGCACGCAGGTTTCTCGGAGACTGTTTCGCTCCCCCGGTCGTTATTACAAATACCGAGTTTCGCTTTATTGTCACCGAACAGCTGGCCGAGATCGGTATCAAACCGGCGATCATCATGATTGAGCCGGAGGCACGCAACACGGCCCCGGCAACACTCGCTGTCAGTCTTTTTATGCAAGAACTGAATCCGGATGCACTGATTCTCGTTGTGCCTGCTGACCATGTTCTCCCGGACATGGAGATGTTTCAGGCAGCTGTTGCAACCGGCATGAAGCCGGCCCGGTCGGGTGACATCGTCACCTTTGCCGTGTGCCCGGACCGGCCTGAAACGGGATATGGTTACATGGAGTTGGGCGAGATTTCGGATCGCGGGGTGGTTGCTGTCAAGCGGTTTGTCGAAAAACCCGATCCAGCTGAAGCTGAGGCACTTGTTGCCAGTGGTCGATTTTTCTGGAATTCCGGCCTGCTTCTCTTTTCGTCGCAGACGATGGCAGATGCGTTTGAAGCGCATGCATCAAGGCTTGTCAAACCCGTGCGTGATGCCCTGTCGCACGCAACGCAGGACATGGGCTTTCTCCGCCTGGCACCGGGCCCGTGGTCGCAGGCCGGTAACATCTCTGTTGACTATGCTGTCCTGGAACAGAGCAAACGGATCACGGCGGTGCCTTATACCGGGACATGGTCTGATCTCGGTGGCTGGGATTCGGTCTGGGCAGAGTCCATGACTGATGATCAGGGTGTTGCCTTGACGGATCATGCCTATGCAATTGACTGTCAGGACGTCCTCTTGCGATCCGAGTCCCGGCACCAGGTTCTGGTTGGTCTCGGGCTCAGGGATATCATTGCCGTTGCCATGCCGGATGCAGTGCTGGTGGCTGACAAGGCACGAGCCCAGGATGTCAAGGCAGCGGTTCAGCATCTCAAAGATATTCAGATATCCCAGGCCGAGGAGTTTCCCCGCGAACATCGACCCTGGGGCTATTTTGAGCACCTGACCCGGGGGCCGGGATTTGAGGTAAGACGCATCACAATCAATCCTGGCGCAGCACTCACATTGCAGTCCCACTCACACCGTGCTGAGCACTGGGTCGTTGTGGCAGGCGGGGCCAGGGTTACAGCTGACGGGCATGGGCAGATTGTCGAACGGAACCAGTCGGTCTTTATCCCGCCTGATTGCCGCCATCGACTGGAAAACCCCGGGACGGATCGCTTGATCATTATTGAGGTACGGACAGGTGCATCGCTCGAAGAGGATGATGTGGTTCGCTATGTCTGATGGGTCTCTGGCCTGTCCAGTGATCGCAGGAGGTCCGTCTTTGTCAGCGTGTAGCCGGAGGCAATCCATGCCTCTTCGAGCGCGCGTAACGTCGAGCCGATGTCCGTTGTATCCACGCGGGGAAGAACATCGGCCGATGTGAGAGGGAAGCGTGCTGTCCGACCGGCTTCCAGACGCTTGAGGAGGTCAGGGGGCGGGTGCGTGTTCTTCAGTGCAGCCTGCAAATGGGCCACTGCAATCGCCGTGTCGCTTCCAAAATAATAGATGGCGGACTCAAGCGGGTGCGGATGTGAAAGGGCATCGGCAATCGCACGAAGTGACAGTCCAATCCGGCGAGGGGGTCGCAGGCGACCGGGAGGGGCAGGCGGGCCCAGAAGATAGAGGCGAGCCAGTTCCGGTGACGGGCCTTCCCATTCCAGTTGCATGTCGATGAGCCGCATGAGGCACAGGAAGTCGATTTCGGGAAACAGGAGTTCCAGAACCGCGGTCTCCCGCATGGCCTGCAGGGCAGGTCGCGGATCAGGAATCTGCATCATATGGAGCATCTCACCTGACACGCGGAAGTCAGAGAGCGCCATCAGCCTGACCTTATCACAGTTCCGGATGGCCTGTATCGCTGCGCCATCATAGTCCCCGGGCTGGACGCTGAGCCGGGCATTCATGCGAAAGAAGCGCAGGACACGCAGGCTGTCTTCATGAATCCGGGTTTCCGCCCGCCCAACGAATTGTACCGAGCGCGCTTCGAGATCGCGCTGTCCGCAACCGGTCGGGTCATGCACAAAGCCCCTGTCATCGAGATAGAGGGTGTTGATGGTGAAATCCCGTCTGTGCGCATCAAGGGTCATGTCAGTTGTGAAGACGACATCGGCATGCCGTCCATCGGTTCTGATATCCTTGCGAAATGACGTGATCTCGATGTGCTTGAATGTGTCAGTTACGAGAATCACTGTGCCAAATTGCCGCCCATGCAGAAGCAAATCAAAGCCAAGATCCCCGCCCACGGCGATCACATCATCAGGGCGTGCATCGGTGGCAAAATCCATGTCTCTGGGTTCCCGGCCAATGATGGTATCACGGACATATCCCCCAACCAGGAAGAGTCGAAATCCTTTCGCCTTCAGCGCGGCGTGCACCCGCGCCACATCCGGGCTTTCCAGCCAGTCAGTACCGAGTTGCATAGCCATTGAGATGGTCTGCCAGCGTATGGAGGATCCGACCTGCTGCACCCCGGATCCGGCAGGAATCATGCCGGATGACATGTTTGGCGGTGCTCTCATCTTGCAGGGTCCAGGCAAGAAACCCCGGAGAATGAATCAATCTGGCTGTCAGCCCCGGCATGAACCTGAACCCGTCTTTTCAGTGCGGCACATGATGTGGTCTGATAACGCTGAAGTCCGGAACAAACTCTCTCACCCATATGAAGATCGCATGACGGTACGCATGATTATATCCATGTCTGTATCACGGGAAGACCCGGGTCGGGTATCTGAACAGGATGTTCCCCCCTGACGAATTCTCAACTAATGGGCAGTCATGCTATGTGGGATGAATGGGTGCGCATGCGCCCTTTGCGCCACGACATGACGAGATGTGAATGGATTGAGGAGACTGATGGGAAGGACAATGCCAAAAAAAATTGTGTTGGCCTATTCCGGTGGCCTTGACACATCCATAATCCTCAAATGGCTCAGGAACACCTATGAAGCCGAGGTCATCACCTTCACGGCCGATATTGGTCAGGGCGATGAGCTGGAAGAGGCGCGCAGGAAAGCTGAAATGCTCGGTGCAGCAGAGATTCATATTGAGGATTTGCGTGAAGAATTTGTCAGTGACTATGTCTTTCCGATGTTTCGGGCCAATACGCTTTATGAGGGCCAGTATCTGCTCGGCACAGCGATCGCCCGGCCGTTGATTGCCAAGAGGCTGGTCGGGATTGCACGGGAGTGCGGGGCTGAGGCAATTGCGCACGGTGCGACCGGAAAAGGCAATGACCAGGTGCGGTTTGAGCTGTCGGCGTATGCGCTTGATGCCGGAATCAGGGTCATTGCCCCCTGGCGGGAATGGGACCTGGCCAGTCGGGAAAAACTGGTCGAATACGCCAGACTCAACCAGATTCCGATACCAAAAGACAAGCTCGGTGAACCACCGTTTTCCTGTGATGCCAACCTTCTGCACCTCTCATCGGAAGGGAAAATTCTTGAGGATCCGGCCATCGAGGCTCCCGCTCATGTCTATCAGCGCACATGTCATCCGGAGGAAGCACCCGATGAAGCCGAGTACATCACCGTGGAATTCGAGCACGGTGATGCGGTGGCAGTCAATGGACAGCGTCTGACGCCGGCACTTTTGCTTCAGCGATTGAACACGATAGGCGGGACGCACGGGGTTGGTCGGCTCGATTTGGTGGAAAATCGCTATGTGGGCATGAAATCACGCGGCATTTATGAAACCCCGGGCGGCACCATCCTTCTGGCGGCACATCGCGGCATTGAACAAATCACTCTTGACCGCGGCGCGATGCACCTCAAGGACGAACTCATGCCGCGCTATGCTGAGCTGATCTATTTCGGCTACTGGTTCAGCCCGGAGCGGGAAATGCTGCAGGCCCTCATCGACAGGAGCCAGCGTGCTGTTGATGGAATGGTTCGCCTCAAACTCTACAAGGGCAGTGTCAGTGTCGTCGGTCGCTCTTCGCCGCTGTCGCTCTACTCCGAACAGCATGTCACATTTGAAGATGATCATGGTATCTACAACCAGCGGGATGCCGAGGGATTCATTCGCCTGAATGCCCTGCGTCTCCGCCTGCTGGAGGATCGAAATTCCCGGCTTCGGAAGTGATTGGTAAACCTGTGCCGGCAATTGCCTGATTGCGGCCCGGAATCGCTGAAGTCACATGATATCCTGACCAGTCCTGTCAAGGTTCTGTTTCCAGTCCGGGGTGCAATGCCGAGGGCCAATCCGGGGTAGGGGTGGATGGGCAGCTCCGGTGTTCCATATTTTCGGCCGACACCACCCTGTGACATGCAGTTCTCGCGCCCTCTGCCACAATTCTGATCCCGGTCTTGATCCCCTTTGCAGTGGGCGTGATCCTCGTATGGCTGACCCGGAAATCTGCAAGCCCCTGATCATGCACGGTCTGCCAGAATCGCCCCGGCCCGCATCACACCGGGCTCCAGTCAGCGATCCGGCGAAAAACCGCCCCATTTCCCGAATGTCTCGCAGCAGCACCGATCCATGCCGCCTCCCGGGCGATGCCCGGTGCCATGGGCAGCTCCGTCCCCGCCATCACCCCGGCCTGCCGCCTGTCGGCACCGGGGGCATGGTCCCGATCATGATCATTCCAATGGTGGGGGGCGCGGCCCGGATGCGGAGCCGCGGGGCCGGCCTGCCGGTGATCGTCCCCGCCGGTCATGATCGCAGCCCATGATCATTGCGGAACGGGTGGAGCGGACGACCGCCCATTGACCGGATGACGCCATCACCGTCATCGGGATGGGGCTGCCGCCGGATGACGGCATGACAATGGAGCCCGTCCCGGACCCGCACACCGCGCGGGCCGTGGCGCGCTGCGGCGTCGAGCGGATGGCGCCGGCCATCCGGGACACCACGACCCTCAATTACGACGCCGGACCCTCTCATGATGACAGAGGGGCCCTTGATGACGGCGGCGGCAAGGGCGTCAAGGGTCTCCTCGCGCCCGATCCCTGAAGAATGAATGGCATTGAATCACGGGCCATCCCCTGAATCACGGGAACGGGGGATCACCGTGAATGCCGTCGGGCGTCCCGGGGGGTGCAGCCTCTCAGGCTGCGGAATGCGATGGGCCTCTTCATGGCCGGGACTGATGATGGTCCGGGCGACGTCCGGGGGCCAGTGCCCTTCACAGGGGAAGGGCCCTTCATCACAGAGGGGGAGGGGACAGCCGCCCGGGGTGCAGGGGCCCGAACGGGCGCAGGCGCGGGCGGAGCATGTCCCCCATATCATCACCCCCATCCCCTCCCTCCCTGGCCATGATCCCCTGGCCGCGTGATCACCGCCCGGACCGCGCGGGGGACGTCCATACCGATCCCCCGCCCGCCCGTGTCCGCCGCAAGGCGGGCGGTCAGGGCGGGCCCTGCACCGGATGCTGCTGATATCCCCGCAATCGATGGGTGAGG
>JAPOSK010000468.1:0-2805 GCA_026709725.1 Paracoccaceae bacterium
AGGCAGTCCAGGCCATGGGCGGTGCCGGTTTCATGAATGAAACGCCAGTCAGCCGGATCTTCCGTGATGCAAAGCTGATGGAGATCGGCGCCGGCACATCGGAAATCAGACGCATGCTGATCGGGCGCGAACTGATGAAGGCAATGGGCTGATGCCGGTTCTGTCCTCGGCCATATCACCGCGCTCGGATGCCTTCCTGGCCAACAGACGCGCCCACCAGGCGGCGATTGAACTGATTCAGGACGCAGAACATGTCTGCATCAGCGGCGGCGGCGACGCCGCCAGAGCGCGGCATGTTGCCCGGGGAAAGATGCTGCCGCGTGATCGTGTGGCCGCACTGATCGATCCCGGTTCACCTTTTCTTGAAGTGGGGCTGTTCGGCGCCTGCGGACTCTATGACGGCGCCTGTCCTGCTGCCGGTGTCATTGCCGGTGTGGGACAGGTCGGCGGATGCGATGTCATGATCATTGGCAATGATGCCACCGTCAAGGGTGGAACATACTACCCGATGTCGGTGAAAAAACATCTTCGTGCACAGACGATTGCCGAGGAAAACCATCTCCCCTGCATCTATCTTGTCGATTCGGGTGGAGCCAATCTTCCCAACCAGGATGAGGTGTTTCCTGACGAAAACCATTTTGGCCGAATCTTCTACAATCAGGCCAGGATGTCGGCAAAAGGCATATCCCAGATCGCGGTGGTCATGGGGTCCTGCACCGCCGGCGGAGCCTATGTTCCTGCCATGTCCGACATCGCCATCATCGTCAGGGAGCAGGGGACGATCTTTCTTGCCGGCCCGCCCCTGGTGAAAGCGGCAACCGGTGAAACTGTCCTGGCCGAGGATCTCGGCGGCGGTGATGTTCATACCCGCCTGTCCGGTGTTGCCGACTATCTCGCCGACAATGACTCACACGCCCTTGCCCTTGCCCGCGAGGCTGTCGGCTCACTCAATCAGCGCAAGCCCGTGGATGTCAAGCTGCGGAACCCTGAAGATCCGCTTTATGACCCTGACGAGATTCTGGGAATCGTTCCCGCTGACCTCAAGACGCCTTATGATATTCGTGAGGTCATCGCGCGGATTGTCGACGGATCGCGCTTTGATGAATTCAAGACCCGCTTTGGGACAACGCTGGTCTGCGGATTTGCCCACATCATGGGGATCCCGGTCGGCATCATCGCCAACAACGGTATCCTCTTCTCGGAATCTGCACTCAAGGGGGCCCATTTTGTCGCGCTCTGCTCCCAGCGCAGGATTCCCCTTGTCTTCCTGCAGAATATCACGGGCTTCATGGTCGGCCGGAAATATGAAACCGAAGGCATCGCCAAACATGGAGCCAAGCTCGTGACTGCCGTTGCCACCACATCGGTGCCAAAGATCACCATGCTGGTCGGCGGCTCCTTCGGGGCCGGCAATTACGGAATGTGCGGGCGGGCCTATTCACCGCGGTTTTTATGGACCTGGCCCAATTCACGGATTGCGGTCATGGGTGGAGAACAGGCAGCCAGCGTGCTCGCAACCGTCAGGCGCGAGGCCATTGAACGCAAGGGTAGAACCTGGTCAGCCGAGGAAGAAGCGGCGTTCAGGCAACCGACAATCGAGATGTTTGAGGAACAGAGTCGCCCGCTCTACGCATCGGCGCGACTGTGGGACGATGGTATTGTTGATCCGCGCAAAAGCCGCACGGTCCTTGCCCTGAGCCTCTCGGCGACTCTCAACGCACCGATTGCCGACACCCGATTCGGCCTGTTCAGGATGTAGGGCAATCATGTTCAGGAAAATACTGGTCGCAAACCGCGGGGAGATCGCCTGCCGCATCATCACAACAGCACACAGTCTGGGAGTCAGGACCGTTGCGGTCTACTCCGCGGCAGATGCCCGATCAAGGCATGTCGACATGGCAGATGAAGCCATCCTGATCGGACCACCGCCGGTTTCCGAAAGCTATCTTCGTGGCGACATGATCATCGAATCGGCGTTAGGAGCGGGTGTGGAGGCCATCCATCCCGGCTACGGGTTTCTTTCCGAGAACCCGAAATTTGTCGCCGATGTCGAAGCGGCGGGCCTGACATTCATTGGACCCCCGGCTTCGGCCATTGAGGCCATGGGCTTGAAGGATTCGGCCAAGACATTGATGGCGGAGGCCGGCATCCCCGTCGTGCCCGGATATCATGGTGCCAATCAGAATCCGGACTTTCTGGCCCGTGAGGCCGACAAAATCGGTTACCCCGTCCTGATCAAGGCGCGTGCCGGCGGCGGTGGCAAGGGCATGCGGTATGTTGAATCGCCGAAAGATTTCCCGGGCAATCTGGAAAGTGCGCAGCGCGAAGCCGAATCGGGTTTTGGTGATCCGGCCTGCCTGATCGAGAAACACATCCCCGAACCGCGTCACATCGAGGTTCAGGTTTTTGGTGATCTGCACGGGAATATCATCCATCTTTTCGAGCGCGACTGTTCGCTGCAGAGACGTCACCAGAAGGTGATCGAGGAAGCGCCCGCCCCCGGCATGACGGCGGGGATGCGTGCGGCCATGGGCGATGCAGCGGTCAGGGCGGCCAGGGCCATCGGTTATGCGGGCGCCGGCACCATCGAATTCATCGTTGACGGATCGGGGGGGCTTGCTGAAGACGGATTCTGGTTCATGGAGATGAACACGCGATTGCAGGTGGAGCATCCTGTCTCGGAAGCCATCACCGGACTTGATTTTGTTGAATTGCAATTGCGCGTTGCCGCCGGTGAACCCCTTCCCGTCTCCCAGGATGATCTGGTCATGAATGGCTGGTCATTCGAGGCCCGGGTCTATGCTG
>JAPOSK010000468.1:2815-6232 GCA_026709725.1 Paracoccaceae bacterium
CTCCCAGTATGTTCGGGCCATGAGTGGCTGTTCATTCGAGGCCCGGTTCTATGCTGAGGATGTTGCCAAGGGCTTTCTGCCGGCGACCGGTGCGGTCACGCATCTTGCGCACGCGCCGGCGTCGGAATTCAGGCACGGCTCACTGCGCATTGACAGCGGCGTTCGGCAGGGAGATGCCATCAGCCCGTTCTATGATCCAATGATCGCCAAGGTCATCGTGCATGGCCCCAGCCGCAAAACAGCTCTCCGGATGCTCACCCGTGCCCTGGATAGGTATCGGGTCGGGGGAACAGTCACCAACCTTGAATTTCTCTCATCGCTGTCAAGACACGAGGGATTCGTCGCGGGCCGGGTCGATACAAACCTGATTGCCCGTGATCTTGATGATCTTGTCCCGGTAAAGCAGCCTGACACAATTCTGTGGTCGATCGCCGCCCTCGCCGCCCTCGGATTCACCCATCCATCCGTTGATCATGCCCGACCGAACGATGCCCTCTTCGGCTGGCGCCACTGGTCGCCCGCGCATCACAGCACCAGTCTTCAGTGCGGTGAGATCGTGCGTGATTGCACGGTCACCATCACCGGAAGCCACCGCTTTGATGTTGTCTGTGATGGGGTGACGCAATCCCTTGAGATCAATGCGGGCACGCAGGGTGGGCTGAAGGTTCGCGCGGGGGATCACTGGAGGACATTTGATGTCAGTCATCATGGAACATCCATCGAAATCTTCCAGGACGGGGGCGTTTTCAGCTTTACGCTCCCGGACAGGACCGGGAGCGATGATATGGCTTCCGATGCCGGTGATGCCCTTCTCGCCCCCATGCCCGGTCTGGTCATGGCCATTGATGTCGTCAGGGGCGATGTGGTCAGGGCCGGTGAGCGCATCATGATTCTGGAGGCGATGAAAATGGAGCATGGGCTCACTGCGCCGCGTGATGCTGTCATCGCGGAGATTTCTGTTGCAGCAGGAGATCGGGTTCAGGACGGTGTCCAGCTGGTCCGGTTCGAGACGCACCATGAGTAAGCGCGTCAGGATCATCGAGGTTGGCCCGCGCGACGGTCTGCAGAATGAGGCGGAAACGATCCCGACGGGCCGGAAGATCAGACTTGTCGATACACTTGCAGATTGCGGGCTGAAGCAAATCGAGGTGACGGGTTTCGTGAGCCCGAGATGGGTTCCCCAGCTTGCCGATGCGGCAGAGGTCATGAGCGGAATCAACCGCCCCCCGGGGACCTGTTTCTCCGTCCTGATCCCCAATCTGGAGGGAATGAAACGGGCAATCCGGTGTGCCCCCGATGCGGTGGCGGTCCTGACTTCGGCCTCGGAGGGCTTTTGTCAGCGCAATATCAACTGTTCCATCGCTGAGAGCCTGAACCGGATCCGGTCGGTGCTCGCATTTGCCGGGGATCGCAAGATGCTGGTGCGCGCCTACATCTCAAACGTCATCGAGTGCCCCTATGATGGCCGGGTTGCACCTGCCCAGGTTGCCCGGCTCGCACACACGCTTCTCACGCTGGGTTGTGATGAGATCAGCCTCGGCGACACCATCGGAGCGGGAACACCGGATCGTGTCGACGCAATGCTTGCTGCAGTGCTGGAGGCAGTCCCCGTCACCAGATTGGCCGGTCATTATCACAATACCAATGGCCGGGCACTGGACAGTATCAAGGTCAGTCTGGCACGGGGGCTTCGTGCCTTTGACAGTGCTGCCGGCGGCCTTGGCGGCTGTCCCTTCGCTCCCGGTGCCCAGGGCAATGTTGCCACTGAACAGGTCGTGCAGGCCCTCCATGAAGAGGGGTATGAAACGGGCATTGATCTGGAACACCTGACATCAGTTGCCGCACCGCTCGCGCACGGGATGAGGAGCCAGCAATGAGCCATTACGAGACACTCTCGCTGAGCATTGACAAGCGGGGCGTGGCGAGTCTTGGACTCAATGTCCCCGAAAAGCGCAATGCACTGACGGCGACCATGATTGGTGAACTGACCGAATTTGCCGAAGTGGAAGCCCATTCCGGACATATGCGCGCAGTCATCCTCTCAGGACATGGCGGGTTTTTCTGTTCCGGTGGCGATCTCGAATGGATGAGGATCCAGATCAATGCCGATCGTCAGGTGCGGATGCATGAAGCGCGCAAACTCGCCCTGATGCTCAAGGTGCTCAATGAGATCCCCATCCCCCTCATCGGGAAGATTCACGGGGGCGCTTTCGGGGGTGGCATTGGCATGATTTCTGTCTGTGATGTCGCGATCGCGCATGCTGACGCAAAATTCGGATTGACCGAAACCCGCCTTGGCCTGATACCGGCGACGATCGGTCCCTACGTCCTGGCCCGTCTCGGTGAGGGAATGGCAAGGCGCGTCTTCATGTCAGGGCGAATCTTCGATGCAAAAGAGGCGTTGCAGCTCGGTCTGATTGCCGATGTGTGTGCGCACAACGAGATCGATGACCGGATTGAACGGGAAGTCAAACCGTATTTGCGTGCAGCCCCCAATGCTGTTGCCGCCGCAAAGGCCTATGTGAGGGACACTGGTCACGCGATCACCGATGCGGTGATCGAACAGAGCATTCAACGACTCGCCGATATCTGGGAGTCTCCCGAGGCTGCCAGGGGAATCGATGCATTCCTTGCAGGGACCAGCCCTGACTGGGTTGTCGACGACGAGAGATAGGCCGGGAGTCAGGTGCCGATAAACCCTGTCGCCCGGTTTGGGGCCACACCCGGTATTCTGGCCGATCCGGTCATGGTCAATCTGTCCCGGGCAGGAAGAGGGGAGCTTGGGTGCCGTCATCCTTCTGACTGACCTGAATCCGAGGAGGAAAACGTGGATATAGCGTCAAAATTGAAACAGGGGCGGCGACTCATCTGCACATCTGCCCTGGTTTCGCTGGCCGCAGGTGCTCTGCTTGCGGAAGAAATCACCATTGCAACGGTCAACAACTCCGACATGATCATCATGCAGGAATTGTCCTCGCAATGGGAAGAGAAAACAGGCAATTCGATTGATTGGGTTGTCCTTGAGGAAAATGTCCTGCGCCAGCGCGTGACGACAGACATCGCGACCGATGGCGACTCCTTCGACATCATCACGATCGGTGCCTATGAAGCGCCGATCTGGGGTGCGCAGGACTGGCTGGTCGGTCTTGATGACCTTGGTGATGACTATGATTACGAAGACATCTTTGCCCCGGTCCGCAATGGCCTGTCGGCGAACGGAGCCCTCTATGCCGTTCCGTTCTATGCGGAAAGCTCGTTCACTTTCTATCGTACCGATCTGTTCCAGAAGGCTGGCATCACAGTGCCAGGCGAGCAGATGACCTATGATGACTTTGCCGAGATTGTCGCCAAGGTGCATGATCCCGACAATGGAGTCTATGGCACATGCAAGCGCGGCAAGGCCGGCTGGGGTGAAAT
>JAPOSK010000254.1 GCA_026709725.1 Paracoccaceae bacterium
CTTCAGGGACAGATCGCCGCAACCGGGTTGGTTCTTGGACGATCAGGCAAGCTGATGATGCGCTATGCAATTGACATGACCGGCACCCTGTCCGGATCAACGCTGACCCTGGAAGAGCAGTGTGTCTATGATAACGGCACTGCCGAAGAGCGTTGCTGGCAATTGGAGTTTGCCGGGGATGCAGCCTTTACAGCCACAGCCGAAGGGGTTGTTGGCCAAGCAGTGGGGTGGCAGCGCGGCCCGGAGGCCTTCATGAAGTATCGATACCGCATCCCGCGGCGGTCAGGGTCCGTTGTCGTGACAATTCAGGATCGCTTTTTCTTGATGGATGACGGATCACTCTTTAACAGGGGCCGCATGTCAAAGTTTGGTTTCACCGTTGGCGAACTCTACACATCACTCCATCACAGGACAGGCGAATCCCGGGACATGCCGGACAACAGGCTGGCTTGAGAGGGATGCTTTCCGGCAAACACTACTGGCTGATCGGGGCCAGCACCGGGATTGGCAAGGAATTGGCCGTGCAGCTGGCCGGGAGGGGTGTCCGGCTGATCCTCTCCGCCCGAAATGAAAGCGCGCTTTTGGCACTGGCGAATGATCTCGCCAAACCACAGGGAACCGCCGCCGGAACAGGAGAAGACCCCCATTCGGTTCTGCCCCTTGATGTCCGGGATGGAAAGGCGGTTGAGGCGGCATGCGCGGCGGTGGGTGCCATTGACGGCATGATCTATTGTGCAGGAGTCTATGAGCCGATGACAGCCAGAGAGCCGGACCTGCCGAGTCTTGAAGCGATTGCCGATGTCAATTTTGTCGGCGCGATGCGGGTGCTCGCCGGGATTGTACCGGTTTTCTGCGCATCCCGGGCCGGACATATTCTCCTGGTCGGCTCCCTGGCGGGGTATCGCGGCCTGCCCCGTTCCTGGGGTTACGGGGCCAGCAAGGCCGCCCTCATCAACCTGGCTGAGGCCCTGCGCTGCGACCTCGCCGGGACCGGAATCAAAACGCAGATTGTCAATCCCGGCTTCGTGGCCACGCGCCTGACTGCCAAGAATGCCTTTCGTATGCCTGCGATCATGACAGCAAATGCGGCGGCGGCCCGCATCGTCCGCGGAATGGTCTCCGGGCGTTTTGAAATTGCCTACCCGCCCGGCATGGCTGTTGCGTTCAAGGTGCTCGCCGCCCTGCCCCATCGTGTGTATTTTGCATTGTTGGCCCTGGCCGCATCGAGGACGGCTGGTTCATCGTGACCATTCAGGCCAATCTGATGCGTGAGGCGCGGGAATCACCCCGGATGTCCATGCTGACGCACCCCTGGCGAAAGCTCTGCCTGTCTGCCGTCCGCCGGCTCCGATTCGGAGCGCTGGAGGCCACACTGCCGGACGGCCAGCATCTCTCCATTCAGGGTCCGGAGCCGGGGCCATCCGGCCAGATCACCGTCACGCATCCGAATTTTTTCCGCCGCCTGCTGACTCACGGAGCGCTCGGCTTCGGTGAAATGTATATGGATGGGTGGTGGACAACATCCGACCTCGACAATCTGCTCGATGTCTTTCTGGCCAACAGCACCGGCCTGACACACCAGTTCTCCGGCAGGCGGTCATTTCTGTTCGCCGGGCGCCTGCGACATTTTCTGAACCGGAACACGCGCAGGGGAGCCCGGCGGAATATCGCCCATCATTACGACCTCGGCAACGAATTCTATGCCCAGTGGCTGGACGGAACAATGACCTATTCCTCGGCCCTCTTTACCGAGGATGCAGCGAGTCTCGAAAGTGCCCAGGCCAACAAGAATGAATCAATCTGCCGGATGCTTGGACTTGCACCCGGCGACCGTGTTCTTGAGATCGGCTGCGGCTGGGGCGGCTTTGCGGCCCATGCCATCCGGAATCATGGCGTGGAGGTCACCGGGATCACGCTTTCGAGGGAACAGCTTCGCCATGCCCGTGCACATCTGCGGGGCATGGGTCTGGACGATCAGGCCGAGATCTTGCTGTGTGATTACCGGGATGTCACCGGCGAGTATGACAAGATTGTGTCAATCGAAATGATCGAAGCCGTCGGCGAGCGGTACTGGCCAGACTTTTTTACAACGATTCGGAAGCGTTTGCGCCCTGGAGGGACAGCCGTCATTCAGGCAATCACGATCTCTGACGCGGCGTTTGACGGCTATCGCTCCGGGACCGACTTCATGCAAAAATACATCTTCCCGGGCGGGATGCTGCCCTCACCCGGCGCGATTGCAATGCACACACAGCAGGCCGGGCTGCAGGTCGGCATGACCCATGCCTTTCCGGAGAGCTATGATCGCACGCTGTGCATCTGGCGCCAGCGATTCAACAATACATGGGACTCAATCAGGTCACTTGGATTCGATCAACGGTTTCGCCGCATGTGGAACTATTACCTCGCCGGCAGTGCCGCCGTGTTCCGGGCCGGCATCACCAGCGTCACCCAGATGACATTCCACAAACCCGGGGAATCAGGGATACGCTCTCGACAGGATGCTCTCTCGAGCGTCCGGGACGCAGAGCCATCCACCCGATCACAGTCATCCGCCCAGTTGTATTCGTCTGCCTAATCGCTGCCCTTGCCCGGTTCTGCGGAAAAGTATTTCAGTTTCCCCTCTTCGTTTTCCAGGGCTTCTGCCCCGGGCAGCGGGTCACGTTTTTCGATGATGACGGGCCAGATTTCCGAGTATTTGCGATTGAACTCAACCCATTTCTCCATTCCGGGTTCTGTATCAGGAAGGATTGCGTCAATCGGGCATTCCGGCTCACACACACCGCAATCGATGCACTCATCGGGATGAATGACAAGCATGTTGGCACCTTCATAGAAGCAGTCAACAGGACAGACTTCCACACAGTCGGTATATTTGCAGCCAATACAGCTGTCTGTCACAACATATGTCATTTGCTTTCCAGGCCGAATTTCCTTGCCATGAGATAAGTATGCTGGTTGATTCTTACAATGCTGTCAGGGCAATCAATGATCTGAACATTTCGCAACGATTACCTCTTGCACGCACAATCGACAATCATATCCCCACGCAGATCACCTATAATTCATCACGAAGAGACATCAGTGCCGCAAAAGGACTGTCGGGGTCAGGCTTGCGTGATTTCCTCATCCCGGCCACCTTCCGCCCGCGATCCCGACGGTCCTGCCGACTCCTTTCCGATTGATTCCGCTGATCGCCCCTGGCTGATCGTTCCGCTGCACCAGCCCGTTTTGCCCTGCTGCGCCCTGTCCTGTTCATGGACTGACGGGGCCCTGGTTGTGCCGGGCGTGCATAGACATAATAGATCACACGGTCCGGCACCGCTTCATCTTGCGCCTTTTCGGGCATCGCCGGCTCTGCATCGTGGATTTTCGCGTCAGGGATGCTGACATCGGTGGCATTCGAATCAGGGAGGGCGACCGCAACCACATCCTCCGGTCTTTCGGCCTGCGCGGCATCGGGCGGCTCGTCCGGCATTGCCTCAGCGCTCTCAGGGATGACGGGGCATCTTTCGTGCTGCTTGACCCGGTAGCCAAGACCGCGCATGATCTTCATGAAGTCTTCATGCGTGGTGCCCGTGATCGACAGCATCTCTGCGCCGGCTTCAAACTCCTGCTCGGACTCAAGATTCCACAGCAACCGCATCAGGCGGTCAAGAATATCAACACGAACTGCCAGAGTGCCAACCCGCGCAAATCCACACAGCGGATAATACCCCTCCGGCATTGACCGATCTGCGATGACCGTTGTCAGCCCCGGTTGAGGTGGCGACGGCACAGCACATTTGGACCTCAGTGACCACAGGAGAAGTCGCAGACGGGTCGCCTTCGGCTTGAGGGCTGAGTACAGGAACACGCTGTGCTGGGCGATTTTGACACCGTATTTCCTCAGCTCTGTTCGGCACTCCGCGTCAATCCCCTTGATGTCATCTGCAACAGTACGGCGATCAAGAATCCCGAACGAGTCAGCAAGCTTGAACGCCAACCCTCTTGCCGGTGCTGACAGTTCCTCATCATCGCGGAGCGCGATCAGCTGGCCGAGATGCTGACTGATCATGTGCTCGGCATACGCCATGACCCGCATCTCGACCCGCTTGCGAACCTGCCTGTCCACATGATCATCAATCAGGATTGCGACTCCCGGTCGAAAAGCATCCTGACCGGCAGCAAGGCGGGCGACCGGATGACCATCCCAATGGATGCATGCATCCTCTCCGAAGCCAAGATCGCGATCCGGGGCTTTTGCGAAACGTCCGGCACGGGCGGCAAATTCCTTCCCGACGACCTTGGCGGCGGCGGTTTTGAGGGCACGCACCTCTTCCGGTGAAGACCCCTCCTTGCGAACAAACTGAAATCCGCGGAACTGGCCCAGCTCCTGACCATCAACTGTCAATGCACCATCAACTGTCATCTTTGCTTCCAGTTCACTTCCCTGCTTCAGGTGCCGCACCATGCGCCGGGTTCCGATGTCAACAAAACGGCGTGTCAGACGCTTGTGCAACACATCGGACAGGCGATCCTCGACATCGCGGGTCCGTTCACGCCAGTAACCCGTATCGCCGACCCAACACGACCGGTACGCCACATACGACCAGGTCCGGATATATGCCAAACGCATGGCGAGGTCATCTATGTCCCCGGTTGTGCCGGCAAGGGCGTCAACCCGATCAGCGAGCCACTTATCAGGTATACGGTCATTGTCCTGCAGGAAAACATATATCCGTTTGATCAGATCGGCATGCGATTCTTTGCTGTACCTGCGAAAATTCGGCAACTGGCATACATCCCAGAGGAGGCGTACATCATCACCGGTGCCTGTTCGCCTTCTTACGCTGGCCGATTCGGCAAGCGATTCCAGAACCTGCCTGTCGGCAGCCTGACGGACCTTGATCAGGTAATTCTCGGGGGCTTTCGTATCAAGCGTGCGCAGCAACGACCGGACTGAACGATAATCAAGGGCACTGTTCCGCCACTGCAACCGCTTGATCGGCATGAAGCGGTTTGCCTCAATCGATTCGACTTCATAGCGATTCAGCTGCTGGCAATCAGCGGTGATTCCGAATGTGCCACGGGTACGGTAGCGGCCGGCCCGGCCCGCAATCTGGGCAAGTTCAGCCGGGTGCAGTGGCCGAATCGCATGCCCATCAAACTTGATTCGGCTGGCAAATGCCACATGCCGGATATCCAGATTCAGGCCCATCCCGATGGCATCTGTTGCCACAAGATAATCGACATCTCCGTTCTGATAGATGTCAACCTGCGCATTGCGGGTCTTGGGGCTGAGCCCACCCATAACCACCGCAGCCCCGCCGCGATGACGGCGAACCGAATCAGCGATCGCGTAGACATCCTCAATCGTAAAGGCGACAATCGCCGTTCGTGGCCGCAGGCGGGCGATGCGCCGGCAACCCGCATAGGTCAGTCGTGACAGGCGTGGCCGTTGTTCAATCCTGATTGCGGGAACAGCCTCCCTGATGATGAATGCCATGGTCGCGGCCCCAAGAAAGAGGGTTTCCATCTGCCCCCGGGCATTCAACAGCCGATCTGTAAAGACATGGCCACGTTCACCGTCAGCGCAAAGCTGGATTTCATCCACGGCAAGAAAATCAACACCGTTTCCGACCGGCATGGCCTCGGTTGTGCAGATCCAGTAGCGAGCCGTCGGTGGGACGATTCGCTCCTCACCGGTGACCAGGGCGACAACCGCATTTCCCTTTATCGCGCGGACCTTGTCGTAGACCTCACGGGCAAGCAGCCGGAGCGGCAAACCGATCATGCCCGTCCGGTGCCTCAGCATTCTTTCAATGGCCTCGCGTGTTTTCCCGGTGTTGGTCGGGCCAAGGAGGGCAAAGACACCCGTATGCCGGTCAATCATGGTCACATGCCCAATTGTGTTCCATCTGGACGATGGTCCTAATGGGATTTCGCCAGAATCCGGCTTTGAACCCGTGCGATGGACTCCCTGAGACCTCGCCGATTGGGGCTGAGACGGGCAACCCTGTCATAGGCCTCCAGGGCCAGCTCATCATAACCGGATTGCTCCAGAATCAGAGCAAGACCATTGAGGGCCCCGAAGTGTCGCGGATTCAATTCCAGCGTTGCTTCGATATCCCTGATCGAAGCGGGATAGTTTCTCAGCAAATAGTGGATCGTGGCACGCAGATTCCAGGCCTCGGCAAACTCCGGATTCATACGCAAGG
>JAPOSK010000389.1 GCA_026709725.1 Paracoccaceae bacterium
AGCTGCGCTTGGTTGGGTCAATGAGGACCTTGGTGGCAAATGGATGGCTGAAGGACTGCCTGTCCACATGATCTATGCACCTGATGGCGTCACGATTCAGGTCGACGGACTTGCCATCATCAAGGGGGCACCGAACATGGGCGAGGCCAGGAAATTTGTGGACTTTATCATAAGCCGCGATGGCCAGACCATTGCGTCGGAGGTCGTCAACCGGCGTTCTGTCCGCGGTGATGTTGCGGCCCCGGGTGGCTTGCCGGAACTGGGTACGCTTGCACTCTTCACGGAAGATGAACCGCGTGATGTCATTAAAGCCAAATTCACAGCCATTCTTGAAGGCAACTGATCCCAGGAGGCGCGGAGCCATTTTTCCCGAACTGAATCGCCCCGGGGTACTGCACCTTGAGAGGATGTCTTCGCGTCCCCGGGGAACGCGGGGGTATCCGTCCCGGGTTCTGGCTCAGTCGGCAGGCACCGGGACGGTCAATGACTGGTAGCTGGAGATTTTTCCCGTTCGTCTGATAGCCGTGCACCGGGACGGTCAATGACCGGCAGCTGGAGATTTTTCTCGGTCACCTGCCTGATCGGTGCACTTCTTCTGGTTGTGGTGCCGCAGTTGTGGATTGTTGCGACTGCTTTCCAGCAGGACGGAGGTGCCTTCACGCTGCGCTTTCGTGGGGGTCAGATGCAGGTCGAAACGGCTGATCTCGTCCGTTTTCAACCCACTCTGGACACTCCAACTGAAGCACATCTTGTCCGCCCGGACGGCTTCGTGATTACAGCGACGCAAGTTGAACCGGGGCAAACGCGCATTGCCGCGTCCGAACCCCTGACACTGACGGTACCTGCTGCAGGCACGCGATTTGCATTCGAGAGCCCGTCGACACGCTTTCGCGTTGAACAGTCGGTACCTTTGGATATCTTCGGCAATCAATCCACCCCTGTGTTCAAAACGCGTCAGGACGGAGAGGAAATCATTTTGCTTCATGAGGAGCGCAGCTTTCTCCGTCTGCATGATCGGGTCACGTCTTTGTCATTTTCAAATTTCCGGGAATTCCTGAGCCGCTCAACCTATTTGGAAGCGATCAAAAACAGTTTGATTGTCACTCTGGTGGCGACCTTCCTTGCGAGCGTGATTGCTGTACCGCTGGCCTGGCTGGTTGCACGATTTACCTTCAGGGGCCGTGCGGTTGTGATCGCCCTGATCACGATGGCCTCTGTGACCCCGCCGTTTCTCGGGGCCTACGCCTGGCGCATGCTGTTTGGGTCGACCGGGCTTGTCACCTCTGCCTTGGGGCTGAATTGGACGATCCTTGGTATCCATGGCGTAATTTGGGTCATTATGTGGCTTGTTTACCCGCTGATCTTCTTGATGAGTCTTGACAGTTTCACGGGCGTTGATCCAACACTCCGCGAAAGCGCGATGAGTCTTGGCGCAAAACCGCGAAAATCGTTTTGGTCCGTTGAGGTTCCAACCTGTCTGCCCGGTATTGTGACGGGTTTGTATATGGCGTCGATGCAGGCCTTCTCGGATTTTGGCACGCCCTTTATCATTTCATTGGATCTGGTGATGCTGCCAAAGCTCGTTTATGCCGAATTTCTGAACGAGACCGGTGGCAATACATCTGTCGCATCGACCGGCGCGCTGTTGATGGTCATGATCGCGATGGCTTTTTTGGGAGTGCAGCGTCTGATCCTGGCCGGTCGCAGCTTTGCATCAGTGACAGCCCGCAAACAAGTGCTGCAGACACCTGAATGCCGCACTGCGATTTTGATCTACGCTCTTGCCGGAACCGTCATCGGATTGGCGTTCACACCGCATGTCGTCATTATCATCACTTCGTTCCTGGAATGGCGTGTGGGTACCGTGACCTCCATACCGACGCTCCAGAACTATGTTGAATTGTTCACAAGCCGGATGGGTGCGGTTTTTGTCAGTCTCTCGACTGCCACGACAGCAACCTTTTTATGCCTGACAATCGGGCTCGCCATTGCCTATGTTATTGTTCGCAAAGGGACGCGCGTCGTGACACCGGCACTGAACGGTGTCGTGATGATCCCCTATATTATCCCTGGAACAGTTTTCGCGATTGGCTTTATCCTGGCGTTCAACCAGCCGCCCCTGCTGTTGACCGGAACTTGGTTTATCCTGGTGCTGAGCTATTTCATTCGGATGCTTCCCTTCACTGTAAAAACGGGTGAAGCCGCACTCTATCAAATTCATCCGGCAGTCGAAGACGCCGCCATGTCGTTGGGCGCAAAGCCCGCCCGTGTCTTTGTCCAGATCGTTGCACCGATGATGCTGTCGGGTGCCGTGACTGGAATGACGCTGGTTTTTCTGCGCTCGGTAACCGAGTTGAGTTCAACCATTTTGCTCTATCGGCCCCCATGGACCCCCATGTCCGCCGTCATTTTTCAAAACACTGTCTCGCCCGGTGCGAACTTCGGCTATGCGGCAGCCATGTCAGTCCTGATGATGGTCATCCTTTATGTGCCGCTCGCATTTATCACTCTCAAGCGGAGGTCTGCGCTCCAGTGACGGCAAGGGGAATAGAGGTCTCGACACAGGGTCTGAAAATTGACTTTGGGGATTTTACGGCACTCCATCCAACGGACTTAACGGTGAGACAGGGAGAGCTGTTTACGCTGCTGGGTCCATCCGGATGCGGAAAGACGACCTTGTTGCGCTGTCTGGCAGGATTTCTGAAGCCCTCTCGCGGTTCAGTGTCATTTGACGGCAAGGATGTCAGCAGTCTGGACCCATGGGACCGGGGTATCGGTTTTGTTTTCCAGAACTACGCGCTTTGGCCGACAAAGACGATTTTTCGCAATGTGGCCTATGGGCTGGAGGTCCGCAAAACACCAAAAGACGAGATCGAACGCCGCGTTGCCGAAACCCTGGATCTGGTTGAACTGACACGGGCCCGCGATCAATATCCCGGTGAACTGTCAGGCGGCATGCAGCAGCGCGCGGCTCTGGCCCGGGCCATTATCATCGACCCGCCGCTTCTTTTGTTTGATGAGCCGCTTTCAAATCTCGATGCCAAACTGCGGGTCAAACTGCGACACGACATCCGCGCACTGCAGTCGCGCCTGGGTCTGACGGCAATTTATGTCACGCACGACCAGGAAGAAGCGCTCGATATCTCCGACCGCATTGCGGTGATGCGGCAGGGTGAAGTCTGCCAGGTTGGAACGCCGCGAGAGGTCTATGAGGCACCGCAAAACGCCTTTGTTGCCGATTTTGTGGGCAAGGCCAGTTTCCTGCGGGGAAAGTCCGTTGCACCGGGAACCTTTCGCCTGACCGGCGGCGCGGAGATCAGGGGCACATTTTATCCGGAGACAACAGAAAGCAATGCGGAATGTCTTTTTGCCCGACCGGAAACCATCGAAATCACAACGCCGGATGACGGCCAGATGTTCGGCACAGTCGCCGATGTTTCGTATCTTGGGCCGGTGACACGCTATGAGGTGGAGGTGGAGGAACAGCGCATCCTGGTCGAAACCCGGGAGACTCTTGAGGTTGGCTCTGAAGTCGGTCTGAGACTGCCGGATATGCAGATGTTTGATAGTGAACCTCCGGCCCAAAAACAGGAGGAACCAGCGTGATCCCGGGTGAGTATCTGCCGCTCATGATCAATGTTGCGCGCGAGGCAGGCAAGGATGCGCTTCGCCATCACAAGCACATTGAAACGATGGAGGTTTCATTCAAGGGGCAGGCTGACCTCCTCTGTGAGGCTGACGAGGCGGTCGAGGCGGCGATATTCAAACGTTTGCAAGGGACACACCCCAACTTTGCCTTTCAAGGCGAGGAGGGTGGCGCTCGCGGCTTTCCAGACGCTGACCTGATCTGGCTTGTGGACCCAATCGACGGCACGACGAACTTCCTGTCCGGTCTTCCGTTCGCCATCTCAATTGCCCTTGTAAAAGAGAAGATGCCACTGGCAGGTGTGATCTATTCTCCTCTCGAGGATGAGATGTTCAGCGGTGCCATAGACTGCGGTGCCACCTTGAATGGCGAACCGATCAGGGTGCGGAACCAGACGGATCCGGCGCGCTTTGTCGTGGGTACCGGACTCCCCCTCGATCGCCACGCATACGCGCAGGGCGCATACAGGAGGCTTCACCGCATTCACGAAAAAGTCGCCGCAGTTCGGATGATGGGCAGCTGCGCATTGTCACTTGCCAGTGTTGCCAGCGGTCGACTGGACGGGTATTTTGAAGGCCCCACGGGGTTTCTGGACTGCGCTGCAGGGCTTGTCATCCTGACCGAGGCTGGCGGCATTGTGACCGATTTCTGGGGCGGTGATGATTATGCCGACACCATGACTTTCACCTCTGGTGCACCTGCATGTCAGGCATTCCTGTTGCAGACAACAATGTCGGCTCCAAGAGGCAGGGTATGACGGTCAGGCTTGGCATATCGCCCATTGGCTGGACAAACGACGCGATTGCTGACCTCGGAGCTGATATCCCGCTCGAAACCTGCCTGGGCGATGCCGCCGGGGCGGGCTTTGCCGGGGTGGAGCTGGGTCGACAATTTCCGCATGCGCCAGCTGAGGTTCAATCCGCCCTGGCTCCGTTCGGACTGGTGCCGATCACCGCCTGGCACTCCGGTTATCTTTCAGAACGCGATGTCGATGCGGAATGGCCGGCAGCATTGGCCCATGCGAAGAGACTCAAGGCCCTTGGCTGCAATGTCATGGTTTATGGCGAATGCGGTGCGGGTGCCGAAGGGGGCGCAGATGCGCCGCTCTCAAGGCGTCCGCCGGATTTGGCCCTCTTTCCCTATGCACGCCGCCTGTCAGGGCTGGCCTGTCGGATTGCGGCCATTGGATTGAAACTTGTCTACCACCATCATGTCATGCATCCCGTCGAAACCGCGTCACAAATCGATGCACTGATGGAGGCAAGCGATCCGTCAGTTCAGCTTTTGCTGGACACAGGTCACCTCGCACTGGCAGGTGACGACTACGCAGCGGTCATGCGACGATGGTGGTCACGCATCGGCCATATCCATCTCAAGGACATTCGCAGGGCAACCCTGGAGACCATGGACCGAACGACAACGACTTTTGATGATGGTGTTCGTCTCGGCATGTTCACCGTGCCGGGTGACGGAGATCTGGATTTCGCACCGGTCGCTGAACAGATTGCACAAGCGGGCTACGGAGGCTGGATTGTGGTAGAGGCGGAACAGGATCCCAAGAACGCCGCCCCTGCCGTTATGGCAAACACCGCCTTCGCATATATCACCCGCCTGTTCGACGCGCTGGGCATCAAACTGGAAGGGCATCATGAAGACCGCTGAGGGAATCACACTCTGTCTGATTGGATGCGGTGCCATGGGAAGCATCCATGCCCGCCATCTTGCACAGGACACACGGGTCGGGCATCTCATCCTGTGCGAGGCGGATATGGGGCGTGCGGAGGCTCTTGCCAAGGAGCTTGGCCCGCGCGGGCCAACGAGCGAAATCATCCCGATTGATCAGGCTTTCGATGGACGATCGACGGATGGGTTCCTGATCGCGAGCCCGGCCGCGCAGCACGCGGGGCACCTGCGTGCCGCTGCCGCGACGAACCCCTACATATTCTGCGAGAAACCCGTGGCCACAGACCCGGAAGATATCGTCTCCCTCGCCGCGGAACTGGGACATGCTGCTGACCGCGTGCAGGTTGGTTTCAATCGCAGGTTCGATCATCATCTCTCAACATTCAAGTCGCGTCTGGTTGCGGGTGCTGTTGGTCAAATCGAGCAACTCCACCTCATCAGCCGCGATCATGCACCGCCAATGCCGGAACATCTGCCTTTTTCTGCCGGCCTGATTGCTGAAACCATGATCCACGATTTTGATACAGTGCGATGGCTGCTGGAGGATGAAATTTCGTCCGTCACCTGTCACGGCTCAGCATTGATAAACCCGTCCTATGCCGAACATGGCCACATCGACACGGCAACGACAGTGTTGATCGGGGCATCGGGGCAGCAGGTCGTGATACAGAACAGCTGGCGTGCCCCGCAAGGGTATGATCAGCGAATTGAAGCCCTGGGGGCGGCCGGCGTGCTGCGTGTCGAAAACCCGTGCAATTCCACTGTGACATGAGGGCCTGGAGCATCAGGGACATGGGCGTTGCGTTTCTGCCGCCATTGTTC
>JAPOSK010000110.1 GCA_026709725.1 Paracoccaceae bacterium
GCCAGCGCCAGACGCAAGTCTTGGACTTGCCGGTCTCGCGCATGATCGCGTTGGTGCCCATACCCGTGGCGCTGAGCAGCACGATACCGGCGCGCCAGACGTGCTTCTGCGCCCCGCACCAGCGCTTCAAGCCGCAGCCGGTCAGCGGAAGAAAGATCAATGCTGATCCCTGGTCGCATGAAACACAATCGCACAATCCAAGACAGCGCGGAATCCTCTTCAGGACGCAATCGTCAGATTTTATCCACTAGGAACCCATGCACGTAGGTACGCACTGCACCAGGACCTGGGAGGTCTCTATGCCCTCCCGCTGTTGTGGCGGGATCGCAAAGGAAAGGAGTAGTCCGTAGTCGATAATGAACGGCATGGAAAAGTCAGACTCGACCATGGTAGCCGTGAAGCCGGCGAACAACGGGACGTCAGCCCCGACGGAGCCGGTGGAGCCAGGGGCCGAGCCCAAGGGGAATCCGGGAGGCCAAGGCACGCGCCGGACGCAGGACCGGGAAAGCGTGTCACAGGCGGCGGACCGGATACGGCAGTTTGTACAAAGGGAACGCAAGGTGCGTCTTGAGGCGACAGTCGACCGTTGCCGCGCGTCACGCGCAACGCCACCATCGGGAATTCCGGCGGCATGCCGGCCCGAAGGAACAGGCGCCGGAACGGATGCAGCGTCAGAACGGGTGGTGCCGTGGTCGCGCCTCATGGATGGCGATGTCACGACACCTGGCACGAACGATCAACGAATCGGTTTTGCGGTTCCAGCCCCTGACAAGGGTCGAGAACCGTTTTTCGACCGATCCGGGTTTCTTGAAGCACAATGCTTCGCCGGGTCGATGTCGGCCGGTCACCAGCAGAGGGTCACCACCAGACACATGCAGGGGAAGGAAGCAGGCGCTGTCGTGGCAGCCGTGGAAGACGCGTCCTTCCTGATGGCCCCTTCCGATCTCCGGGCACCGTACCGTCGGTCGCATCAAAGTCCTGAACGATCTCTTCCGGTGGTGCCTTGAACGCGGCCATTCAGAGACCGGAGGGAAGCGCGCCACCAGAACCGCATGGGTCGCCTGTGCCCGGTCCCGCCCAGCAGCCGTCTGCAAACCGGGATCGTCGCGCGGCAGTTCGACGTTCCCGCGGCGAGCTTCCAGTGCGGATCGTCGCCTGCGGGATCGAGGGTGACGACGAGACCGTCATGCTCGCCACCACCCTTCTCGACCACCATGCCGCGCCGGCCGCCGAGCTTGCCGCGCTGTACCACGAGAGGTGGGAGATCGAGACCACCTGCGACGAGGTCAAGACCCACATCCTCGGGCCCGGCGCTGCCCTGCGCAGCAAGACGCCCAATCTCGTCTTCCAGGAGATCGACGGTCTGATGCTCGCCCATCATGCCATGCGCCGACTGATCCACGAGGCCGCCGAGAAGGTCGGGGAGGATCCGACCGGCTGTCCTTCGTGCACGCCGTGCGTGTCATGCGTCGCCGGATCATCAATCCCGGCGCCTTTGCCTCAGAGGGCCGGCCGGCGTGATTGACGAACTCCTCGATGAGCGCATCGTCTCCAGCCGCGGACAAGCTAGGCCGCGGGGCGTCAGGTAGAAGATGAGCGGCTACCCCCTCCGCAGGTGTGGTCCGGTCTCGCGCCGGCTGCACGACTGGACACCCGAGATCATGCCAAATTGGCCTTAAAGCAACAGCATTGGGGTTAGCCGCCAGCAGCGTCCGACCCACCAAAGTCCTCCGTCATCGCCTCCTGAAGCGTTGCGGCGTCGAGTGGCCTGCCAGCCTCCAGCGCTGACAGCAGGGTGCGGGCGACGGCAAAGAGGGGGCCGCCCCGGATCGGACGCGCTGGCGCGGGTTCCCACGTTCTCGCGAATCAACGGCGAGCGCAGGCAAACCGTCCAGCGATCGTTCTTCCTGCACGGAAAGCTGCTAGTTGGCAAGGAGCACTCGGTCGGCTCGTGGCCGAGGCGATGGCCGGGTATGGCTTCAGCAGCCCTTGCGGTTCGCGAGGGGCCAGTCTTTGTGTTCTTTTTTGAACTGTTTGAGAAGTTCGCGTTCAAGCGGTTCTGGCCTGCCCCTGGGGCAGCACCACATCCACACATTCGCGTTGTTGATCCCTTGCACCTGCCAGAGCCACTCGCCTCCTGTATGATTGTTAGCCTTGCCTACGCCAAAGCGTGTCAGCAGCCTCACCCGCTCGCGCAGGGTACTGGTCCTGGCGCCTGCCTTGCCGATGTAAGAATGTCCGTCGGGGCTACCGCCAGGATTCGACGGTGCTTGGCGTGCAACAGGTTGGGGTCGACCGGCACGGCATGTTGCGCTAGGCCCGCGTCGGCGGCGAATGAAAGAGTATTCGAGCCGCGCAGGCAGACGGCGTAGATGCCCGGAGAGAGCGGAATATCTCGCCATGTCGCTCGCCATCGGTCCTTCGCACGCGCCAGCAGATCGCCCAGCGAAACGGACTGCGCCTTCACGCCCAGAATCCGGTCGATATCCGATGCTCTCATGGGGCGTGTTCGATAATGGCGATTATGGCGATCAGAGCCGTAGCCACTGTGCTGACCGTAGCTACCGTCAAGCTGGCAATAGTAACCCAGAAACGCCGAGTGTCGCGACGCTGCTCTCGTTCATGATCTGCCCTTGTCCGCCAAGGATGATCTCCGCCTAGCATCGGAACAAGATGCACTCTCAGCCGGTTGTTGTCGTCAATTGCATCAGCTAGGCGACGTTCGGAATTCATGTTCATGGTTGAATCCTGATCTTTGCCGCCAAGGCACTACTACCGCCACATGGCGAACAGCGGAGGCTCCATTGACCAACGGCAGGAGCCGGAACTTCTTTACCCATTTTCCGGAACATCGGAACTACGCTCCATCCCATTCTGCATGAATGGTGCAAGCCGACAACTGAACTCGCCTGACTGTTATCTTTCCATCCGAGCGGTCGATTGCCACCACTACTGCCACACGATCTCCGACCATACACTCGATCACTGGTGCATCCCGTTCGAAGACCTTGAGCGGTGCCTTCTGAATGGAGTCGAAGATACTGACGGGAATCTCGACAAGCTGACACCTGTGCGGGATCTTGTCGATATCTTCCCGAAACGCCCGGAGCATCACACTCTGACTAACGGCTCTCCGGTACTGCCTGAACAATTCGATTCACACTGCGGAGGGCAAAAATGATTAGCGTCATTCCGCGCATAAGATTCCACAATCGCAAGCACACGGAGTTTCACAAAAACGCAAAAGCGGCCCAAAACTACCGGGGATTATATACGAAAGTCACTTTTCTGTGGACATACCCCGTGAATCCTTTACGGTAGAGTCACCAAACGGGGAGCAGAGACATGGCAAAGCACAAGGGACCAGGCAAGGCTGACCGTGAAGATATCGGCATTGTGCAGCTTACGCGCATGTTTCCTGACAATGCTGTCGCAGAGGCGTGGTTTGAAGCGCAGATATGGCCGAATGGCCCGGTTTGCCCGCGTTGCGGCTCTGTCAACATCCGCTACCCGACGAAGCACAAGACCATGACGCACCGTTGCCGCGACTGCAAAAAGGACTTCAGCCTCAAGACTGGCACCGTGATGCAGAGCACGAAGCTGGGCTACCAGACATGGGCTTTTGCCATCTATCTCGCCATGACGGGCTTGAAGGGCACTAGCAGCATGAAACTGCATCGGGAGTTGGAAATCACACAGAAAAGCGCATGGCACCTTGCGCACCGTATCCGCAAGGCTATAGAAGACGGGAACGCGCCGCTCTTTGCCGGACCGGCAGAGGCGGACGAGACCTATATCGGCGGCAAGCGAGCTAATATGTCGAACGCCAAGCGCAAGGCACTGGCAGACACCGGACGCGGCACTGTGGGCAAGACGGCGGTCGCTGGCGTGAAGGACCGCGACACCAACCGAGTCGCCGCCCGCGTCATGGAAGGGACTGACGCCACTGCCCTACAGGGCTTTGTCCGCGCCCATGTCGAACCCGACGCGACCCTTTACACCGATGAAGCGGATGCCTATGCCGGTATGCCGGAATTCGACCATGAAGCCGTAAAGCATTCAGCCAAGGAATTCGTTCGCGGCATGGCTCACAGCAACGGCATGGAGTCGTTCTGGGCCATGCTCAAGCGTGGATACCTGTGCACCTACCATAAGTTCAGCGAAAAGCACCTAGGTCGCTATGTCGCCGAATTCGCCGGTCGCCACAATGTCCGGGAGCAGGACACGGTGGACCAGATGGCGGTAGTCGCAGGGCGCACCGTGGGCAAGCGGCTGCGCTATTGGGAGCTTATCGAGGATAACGGGCTGCCCAGTGGGGCGCGAACCAATGCCTGACTTGGGTTTCAATCCAATTTGGATTGTCGTTGCGTTGAGTGTGGGTGGCGCTCTTGTTGCGTTTGGCCGATGGATAGGTGCCGTCAACACTGACCGTGCCTCATTTAAAAAATTCATGGAGGGCATTAGGAATGATATTCGCGAGCTTCGACAAGACATAAAAGACTTGTTGCGTTGGCAGGACTCTACGACAATTGTTCGAAAAAGTCCTTTGCGGTTAAGCGAGATCGGCAGAAAGGTTTCGGAGGATTTGAATTTACCTGCTATGGCAAAGGTTATTGCCATGTCCGTCAAGCCGGAAGTCAAAGGAAAATTGCCATATGACATTCAAGAATTTTGTTTTGACTACATCCGAAAAAAATACAAGCTAAGTGCAACTGACGAAACCCGGATAAAGGAATGGGCCTATAACAATGGAATTGACCATGACGATGTGTTAGATGCGTTGGCAATTGTGCTGCGGGATGAATTGCTAAAGACGGAGGGAGGTTGACTTCCCCGCTCTTTCTCAATTACACTCGTTTTCCTCGGCTGGGGTTGGATTCGACCATTTTCATAATGTTAGGAAGATTGGGCTGCTTGTTTCTTAGCAGCATATCTTCAACTGAAAGCCCTTGAATAACAGGATAATCCTTGTTTGTCATGTCCGTAAAGGTTTCTCGGCTGCGGTTATTATTGACTGTGCGCATTTGATCCGCAAAGCAGACCATGATGCCAGCCGTGGCGTCAAAACGCCGAACAGTGCTATCAAGCGCCCGCACCGCATCTGGTGTTACATTGCCATCTTTGACTTGAATGATGGCTTGGCGTGGCTTAGGGTTTTTTTCGTAAATAAGGAATTGCAACACACCGTCAACGCCGCTATCTGCGCCTTTGGTTCCCGGATCATGAAACATGCCTTCAGCCCCGACATGGCTGCAAACCCATTTTTCAAATTCAAACGGTTCTTTGCGGGCCAGTTGACGCGCTTCCCTTATGGTTTCAGGAATTCCACGAACGCGGACATAGGACGGTTGGAGCGATCTGTCTCCATATCGGAAATTGCGCAAAAGACGATTACGCACTAATCCGACGGAAAACCGTGCTATGCCTATCCAACGTCTATCAAGCGCGTGGGCTGCATGAAGCGTCGTTCCACACCCGCAGAACGGGTCAAGCACTAAATCGTCAGGATTGCTAGACGCTTCAATAATGCGCTCTAGCAAAGCCAAAGGTTTCTGCGTCGGATAGCCGATGAATTCTCCAGTGTTGTTCACCTTCTGGAAACTTGGTATGTCAGACCATACGCTAGGCATGGCCGCGCATCTTATATTCCATCGTCGTGCACCTTCGCATGTGGCAGCCCTGCGTCATGATGCATCGTGATTTAGCCGAGAGCGCGCTGCCACCCCGCGCGTAGGCGGCTTGGATCGGCCCAGTCCTCGCGGGGCGCACCAAGATCGCTGCCAATTGTGCGGCCTCTGGACCAGTCAATTGCAGCCCTACCCCGACTTCCGCAACTCGGCCTGCGTTTCGGCTAATTTGACGATTTTTCGGCTCGGAAAGTGTTGGATTTCCGGGCTTTGGCTTTCCGGAAGCGCGTGTCGTGCCGACCTGCCCCCTTGATCGTACTGGCAAAGCACCGGACGCTCTGGCCCTGTTCGTGCGCTGCAAAAGACGCTTCAAGGACGGTAAGGAGCACCGCTATTGGCGTGTGGTGGAGACCGTCCGGGTCGATGGCGGCCGGGTGGTTCAACACCATGTTCTCTATCTGGGCGAGATCAACGACAGCCAGCGGG
>JAPOSK010000391.1:0-1920 GCA_026709725.1 Paracoccaceae bacterium
GTCAGCCGGGCATAGTAGGATCGCACCGGAAGGCATTTTGCCCCCGACGATTCAGCTTCATCAAGCGGATCATAGATCACAATCAGATCAAGATCAGACATGGCGGACAGGCAGCGGGCGCCGAGGGACCCCAGTGCGACAACGGTGGCTCCCCGACCGGGTGGCGGGCCATGGCGGGTGGCAAACTCGTCAACAACGCGGGGCCAGAGACGGGCAAGAACGGTTTCAGCCAGCCGGGAGTAGTTTCGACTGACCTCCTCATGCGTGATCATGTGCTTGAGATGGTGGACACCGTTTCGGAATTTCTGGGCGTTGAGCCAGCGGCGCGTGGTGCGGAGGGTTGCCTCATAATCCCTTGCGTCCGCAAGCTCGGATTCAAGATTGCTCTGCAGGTCTGCAGTGTCTTCGATGGGTTGAAAAAAGTTGCTGTAAAGGACATCATCAAACACATGCGAAGTTCGACCGAGATGTTCAGCCAGCCGTGGAGCGGTTGTACAGATATCGGTCAGGAGTTCTACGAGTTTCGGCCTTGCCTCAAACAGTGAAAACAGCTGAACCCCGGCTGGCAATGCATGCAGGAAACGATCGAAGTGGATCAGTGCTTCATGCGGGTTTCGTGCCAGCCCCATTCGTGACAGGATCATCGGCTCGAGACGCTTGAAAATATCGACAGCCCGGTCAGAACGGAGTGCCGGCAGGGACTGCCAGCCTGAAATCAGCTCATGATCTGACGCAGTCAAATACGAAAGGTCATCAACACCGCTCTCATCAGTTGCCTTCCCGGTTTCATCATCCGATGTCAGCCGGTGGACATCGTTGAGCACTGATGACAGTTCAATGAGAAAGCCGTCCGCAGAATCATGGCCACAGAGTGCGGCAATGCGCGGCATATCATCATGCTGACGCGGCAGGCTGTGCGTCTGGCTGTCCTGAATCATCTGCAGACGATGTTCGGTCGTGCGCAGGATCCCGTAACATTCAACAAGCCGGTTGCGGGCATCCTCCTGAATCCAACCCGCGCTGCAAAGGGCATGCAGGGCCGGGACAGTCCCGGCGACGCGCAGCGAACTGTCACGCCCCCCGGCAAGCATCTGGAAAGCCTGGACAAAGAGCTCAATTTGCCGAATCCCTCCCTGTCCCAGTTTAAGATCGTGACCATAGAGTTCGGAGAGACCCCCGGTGCCTTTCTGGTCATTGATCAGCTCCCGCATTTCAGAAGCGTCATGCACTGCGGCATAATCAAGCAGCGTTCGCCAAACAAAAGGCTCAATGTCCCGAAGAAATCGATCAGCAGCATCCAGGTCACCGGCACACGGTCGGGCCTTGATCATCGCTGCGCGTTCCCAGGTGCGCGCAAAACTCTCATAGTAACGCATGGCACCCCCTGCCGAAAGGCAGACAGGGTTGATCAGCGGGTCCGGACGGAGCCGAAGATCGACACGAAAGATATATCCGTCACCTGTAGCCGCATTCATCAACTGCGAGAGTTTGCGGGTGATCCGTATGAACTCGCTCTTGACAGCGTGGGTCTTGTCGGCACCAAATCGTGTTTCATCAAAAAGGACAATGAGATCAATATCCGATGAGTAGTTGAGTTCATGGGCGCCCATTTTGCCCATTGCCAGTGCAAAGAGCCCATAATTTTCCCGCGGGCCGTCCAGTGTAATACGGTCACGTTCGACAGCCTCCTGCACCAAAGCGCTCATCAGGCTGTCACACGAAAAATCAGCAAAGCGGGTCAGTGCCCCTGTTACAGCATCCAGTGCCCACACACCGCCGAGATCTGCAAGTGCAACAAGCAGGGATACCTTGCGTTTGCGGTGGCGCAGACAGGTTGCGGTCTCTGCCGAAGTCCCTGCATCAATCGGGGCGCAAAGCGCCTCAAGGACCGCTTCCGGATCCAGGCCTGCCAGATCCACG
>JAPOSK010000391.1:1930-3799 GCA_026709725.1 Paracoccaceae bacterium
AGATCCACGATCCATTCGTTTTCGGCCTCCATGCAACCGTGCAGGTATGGTGAGCATGCAGCGGTGTGCTGCAGAAGCGTCAAAAACTCCGGCTGTGAGCCAAGAACATCCTCGTTGAGACCCACAGGAGTCGGGCTGCCGATTGCGACGGGGAATCGTGTAATCCTCTGGGCAAATGCCATATCTCATGCTCTTTCCTGTCCTGCACCCGAAGCCTTCATATCCATGAATCCGGTGAATTCATATCGGAACGATTCCACTCGATTGATGGATTGCCGGGGTCTTGCTCCGGTGCATGCAATCTGAATTCCCGCGGCGTTTCCGGTCGGATCATTGGAGAGCGCCGAGACAATCAGGGGTCAGTTTGCATGATCGGGGCGGCCGCGCACCGCGGATTTCGACAAGATGTCGATCAGGGCGTATGATAGCACCCGTGTGAGCTGTCAGGCAAAGTTGCGGGGGTGCGGCCTGAGGCGATGGAGCGCGCCAGGTGGATTGAGGTGACATGGTTGATTGGGACAAACTCCGGACATTCCGCGAGGTGGCGCGTCTTGGCAGGCTGTCACTCGCAGCCGATGTGCTTGGGATCAGCCAGTCTGCGCTCAGTCGGCAGATCTCTGCACTTGAATACAGCCTGCAAACACAACTCTTTCACCGTCATGCCCGGGGGATCATTCTGACCGAACAGGGCATCATACTCCAGAAAGCCGTTGAGGAGATGGGGCTTCAGCTGAACAGTGCAACGGTCCTGATTGGGGATGACAAAAAATACGCCCGTGGAAGTTTGCGTTTGACCACGACGGTTGGAATCGGGAATTTGTGGCTCATTCCCAAACTCCCGACATTCTATCGGGAGAACCCGGATCTGACCATCAATCTCCTCCTTGAGGTCCGTACTTTTGCCCTGGCCATCGGGGACGCCGGTTTCCCATTCCCATGCAAAACGCGGGAAGCCGATGTCGCAATCCGCATGAAAACACCGTCACAGGCTGACTTGATACGCCGCAAGCTGATGGACACAAAACTGCAACTCTTCTGCAGCAGAAATTTCCTGTCAACCCACGGAGAAATCACATCTGTAAAGAATCTTGAGGACACCCGCCTGATAAGTCTGCCCGACCATCACAGTGCATCCGGCAGCAACCTGATCGCACACATACGCAAATGCTGCAGTTTCCGGCAGGTTATCATCAATAACAATTATGGTGTCCTGCAATGCGTTCGCAATGGGGTTGGTGTCGGTGTCCTGCCGAATTACATTCACACGCACAGCGACGATATTGTGCAGGTTCTCCCGGAGTTTGAGTCTGATCCGATCCAGATTTATCTTGCCTATCCCAGTGAGTTACGGAATTCACGCAAGGTTCAGGCGTTTCGGGAGTTCATCCTTGCCGAAATCCGGCGGGAAGAAGATCTGGCAGGGACAGCGTCTGCCCTCGCAGGGGAACATGTCGATCTGTGATTGGGCCTTGCCATTGACGAAGCATGGGGCGGAATCTGATTGTGACATGAGCAGCGAATTGTCATAATGCCGGAAAACGCCTGTATTGCAGCACAGCATCGGGTGGGAATGCCGGGCCGGCATCAATGGCCGGAGCGCGTTGTATTGAGTCTGATAGGAGTGTATTTGAATGTCAATGGAGATGGCAGAACTGAAAGACCTGATTCAGGCAGCACTCCCCGATGCAACGATCAGCATTCGTGATCTGGCTGGTGATGGCAACCATTACGCTGCGGAAATCATTGATGAGAGCTTCCGCGGTCTCAACCGGGTTCAGCAGCAGCGGATCGTCTATGCTGAATTGAAGGGCAGGATGGATGGGCCAAATGGTGAGCTGCACGCTCTGGCACTGACAACGAAGATACCGG
>JAPOSK010000391.1:3809-5570 GCA_026709725.1 Paracoccaceae bacterium
GACCACTATGACACACCATGACAGGGATATTGGCACAGCACTTGACCAGCTGGTCAGGGACAACGAAACCGTTCTCTTTATGAAGGGGTCGAAACACCAGCCGCAATGCGGGTTTTCATCCAAGGTGGCAGGTGTGCTCAATTATCTCAATGTGAATTATCTTGATGTCAATGTCCTTGACGATGAAACAGTTCGTGAAGGCATCAAGGTCTATTCCGACTGGCCGACCATCCCCCAGCTTTATATCAAGGGCGAATTCATTGGTGGATGTGATATCGTTATCGAGATGACAATGTCCGGCGAACTTGACACGCTCCTTGAAGACAAGGGGATTCCCTTTGACAAATCAGCCGCCGAGGCGATCCGGCGGCACAATGGCTGAACACGATTCGCTATAGCGTTTCATGGGTTGGACGTTCCTTCGGCAGCAGGGTCCGATGCGGGAGTCCAGGCTGGCCGTCATGGCACAAGGGTGAGATGCAATCCGGGAGATGTCCAGGCGACGCCGGCGCGTGAGTGGCACGGATTTTACAGCCTCGACCAGCACGCAGACCGGCGTTGCTGGGCGTCGATTCCGGTCGGGTCCTGTCCAGGTCGATGACCGGTCGCCCGTCGAGGACATGGCAGGAAAACCCTCGTTTTCAGCATGCGATTGATAAACGGAATCCATTGAACAGACCGGATCGAAAGACTTGTCGCGCATCACACCCTTTCTTTGCATTCTGCCCGATGACTCCCCCAACCCACCCCAAACCATTGGTTATCTCTGGATCTCCAGGGACACGCGGGATCCGGACAAGATCCCGACCGACATCCTGACCCTGGCCCACCGCGAAGATCTCGATCGGGTCACCTTCATCAAGGAGACGGCCTCCGGACGGATCGCTGCGGTCATGGAACAGCTGCACGCCGGCGATGCCCTGATCGTCAGCGAGCTCTTCCGGCTCGGGCACCACTCCATGCTCGAATGTATGGAGATCCTCGCCATCGCCGCGGGACCAGCATCCGGGTCCATGCGATCAAGGGACGCTGGCGGTTGGATAAGACCGTCCAGAGCCGGATTATCGCCATGCCCCCATCAGCGATCAAAAACAGGGCAAAGACCCGGTCAATCCCTGAATCTCCACCCGTCATGGTGTCGATTCATGAAAACCAAAAACAACCCACCGGGTGAATGCCATGCGACACAAAACCGCACTTCCCTTCACCACCCCATTCGAGGACCCGGCCATCACGCTCCGGGCGGCCCATCCATGACAGTCCGGCCCCCTCCGGGCATGCCGGCCCGGCTCAGGGTCCGCCGTGACCTGCCCCTGCCCTTGCCCTGGGCAGGGACAGGACCGGACACGCTGCCGCACCCGCCTGACCCCGAACCCTCCCCGGACTCTCTCCCCTGGCCAGCCCGGCACGCGGGCGGGCACTGCCCTCACTGGCCCCCGGAATGGGCATCCTCCAGCATCCTGCCGCCCCCCGGCGGGCGTGAAAATCCCCCGGGCCGGGCCCAATAAAGTCTCATGGGGACTGGCCGGGCGAATCGGGGCGGGAATCCGGGAGGGATGGGCCCTGGTGGCGGATGCGGGCGATTGGGTCGCTGATTGGGGGGATTGTATACAAAGGTAACATTAGAATCCGCCTTCAACACTCCGGTTTAAGGGGACTGTCGTTGTTACTATGGTACATGATCCCCTTTCTTTATTGACGCAGATTATTTATTTGTGTGGGTAGCTTCCAAAATGGTGTTCCTAAAACAAGGATTAATCC
>JAPOSK010000391.1:5580-6144 GCA_026709725.1 Paracoccaceae bacterium
CAGCTGCATTCAGGGTGAGGCTGAGGGCGGAATGGGGGTATCAGTCGTCTGCTGGTCAAGGGCCACAACCTCGTCGGCAAGCATGGCGATCTGATCCTTGAGGACATCAATGCGGGCGATGATCTCATTGATGTCCTCGGTTTTGAGGATGGCCTGATCTGTCTTGTCCCGCGACTCATTCACGTGATCATTCAAGCGGCTGGCCAAGCTCAGCGCCGCCATCACAAGCAGCTCCGAGCGTGATGCGCGGGCATGGCTCGCGGACCATCTGGCAAGTTCATCATTCAGGATATTCGCTGCTTCGGATGTCTTTTTGTGCTCATCCTGGGCACACTGGAGAGTGAGGATACGTCCAGCGGTGTTGATGGAAATTTCAGGCATCTTCAATCTCCGAAAATATCTCCCCCAATTCCTGCAGGATGTTCCTGACCTCAGCCTGATCGCTGCGGACCTGATTTTGCAGGGACTCGATTTTCGTCTGGAGCACCTTGCTGTGTTTCATGAGATCGCGGTTTTGCGTTTCAGCCGTCGCCAGTGCCCTGCTGAGTTCTTCGTTTGAAACGT
>JAPOSK010000494.1 GCA_026709725.1 Paracoccaceae bacterium
TGTGCCCCGGTGAGGCTCGACACGTAAGCGGTATACTTCAGTGCCTGCCATGTCACGTCGCGACCGCTGTCGTCAAGTTTGTTCTCAATCACCACCAACTGCCCGTCCTTGCCCAGTGCCAAAAGGTCAAGCCGTTCCCGCGTGTCGGCGAAACCGTCGAATTCCTTCTGAATGATCAGAAGCTCCCCGCCCAAGGCATCAGGTTGTCCAACCAGCCATTCCTGCAGATGCTCCCGCTCATGCAGGTTGAAATCAGAGAAACGCTTTTCTTCAAGTTGAGCAATACGGTTTTCAGAACGATTGACCCGGAACATCAGACGACCTCCTCTACCTGCTCCCTTGCCTCACCCACGTGCAACTCTACAGACATCTTCCGCGGCAGAAGCGTGTCGCGAAGAGCAGCAAGGGTTTGGTTTTCCTTCTTTCCATCTTCAATCCTTTCGATCAGAAGAGTCCCTGCTATGGAGAAAGCATGCAACACATTCTCAGAGGCCAGAACAATTTCCTGTGCCAAAACTACCTCGGGTCTGACAGCTGGATAACATCCACCGTCAGCGAGGTTGGCCAGAGATTCGATTGTCTCCAGATGGGTGGCTGCAAGGTAGATCAAAGCTGCATTTTGACTTAGCTTCGGTCGCAAGTCAGCGAAGCCTGTGCTTCCCGTGAGGCCATCTCTCGGCACAAAGGAGAATGAGCCGTTTCCGGGCCTGACAGTCCCGATAATGGTATCGCCTGATGCAAGCGATAAGCGCGCACGAGACGGCGCATCCTCCCACTTGTAAGCTGTAGTGGACTCAATCATTCCCCATTTTGTGTTTCCAAGATCGACGTATTCGATCTGCTCTGGGTGTCTTTTCTTCGTGTGCTTGGTAGGGTTGAGATTGGCAACACAACCCAAGGTGCCACATTTCCACCCCACTGGCAAACCATCCCGATCGAATCTATCGGGGAACAAGGCGGCAGTTTGGGCATCCATGTGGGCCGGGGCGCGGCCTGCAGCCTTGGCATAAACAGGGTCGAAATCAACGAACCACGACCGATAAAGTGCCCGCGCCATCGCTTCCAGAGTCGCCGCCATCCTGCGGTTCAACTCAATCTTGTTGTCCAGCGCTCCAAGTGCCGCTGCAATCTCGCTTTGTTCATGTAAACAGGGCACTTCGATCTCGAAGCGTTGAAGTGCGGCTTTGTCGCCGCGCGGCATTTTTGCTCCGATTGATGTACGGACTGAATACTCGGTGAAATCCCTCCGGAGGAGGGTGTAGTATAAAAACTGGTTGCTAAGAACTTTTGGGTCGGCACGAAATACCAACACATCATTCGAACAAGCACCATCACGATCTGCAAACCAGATCTTCCTGAAATATGTGCGAATGTTGGAAAACAGCACATCACCTTTGAAATATTGAGTGCATTTTCCAGTAGGCACCGACGACTTCCCAAACACCACTCCACGGGCATCAGGGCGCATGCAATCTGTTGAAACATAAGCGGAGGCATCAAATCTTTCCGGGGAAATCTTCTCCGTTTCTATAGATGAAACATCAGAGATTCTCATCCTAACAACTCCAACCGCTCTTTGATCTCTTTTTCCAACCTTCGCCCTTGGGCAAACTGTCCGTACAAGTCCCCCATCAGGCGGGTAAACTTTTCCTCGAAGGGTTCATCGTCTTCTTCGGCAGCCCTGTGCCCTACATAGCGGCCCGGCGTCATGACGAAGTTGTGCTTGGCGATCTCTTCCTTGTCCGCGGATCTACAGAAGCCTGGCACATCTTCATATTCGCCTGCGTCCGCTTCGCCCCGCCATGCATGATAAGCGGTGGCGATGCGGGTGACCTCGTCCGGCGACATCTCTTTCTGCTTGCGGCTGCCCGGCACCAGCGCACCCATCTTTCGGGCATCAACGAACAGCACCTCGCCCCGCCGATCACGCAGATTGACGTCTCTGGCGATGCCGCCGGACTTGTCCTTGGCCAGAATCCACAGGCAGGCCGGAATCTGGGTGCCGTAGAACAACTGCCCCGGCAATGCCACCATGGCATCCACCGCATCGCCCTCGACCAGCGCACGGCGGATGTCGCCTTCACCCCCTGATATGGACGACATGGAACCATTGGCCATGACCACGCCACCGATGCCCAAGGCCGAAAGGTGATGATGGATGTGTTGAATCCAGGCAAAATTGGCGTTGCCCACCGGTGGCGGGCCATATTTCCAGCGTACATCCTCACGCAGCAACTCACCTGACCAGTCGGAGATGTTGAAAGGTGGATTGGCAAGGATAAAGTCAAACCGCTCATCGGCAAAGGCATCCTTGAGAAGGGTGCCCTCCGAGTTCCAGCGGATGTCGCCAAAAATGCCCCGAATGGCAAGGTTCATCCGTGCAAGACCATATGTCGTGTGGTTACGTTCTTGCCCGTAGACGGCAATATCGTTCTTTTTACCCTTGTGAGCGTCAATGAACTTTTCGGACTGAACGAAGAAGCCCCCTGTCCCGCAACAGGGATCATAGACGCGGCCTCTGGTAGGCTCGATCATCTCGATCAGGGTATCGACAACAGATTTTGGTGTATAGAACTCTCCACCCCGTTTCCCCTCGGCTGAAGCAAATTCCCCGATGAAATACTCATAGACTCGACCGATCAGATCAAAGTCCTCGTCATTACCGGCCAGTTTGAAATTGGTGAACAGGTCCATGAGACCGGACAGCATGCCACGGTCCATGCTTTCCTTGCCATAGACCTTTGGCAGTGCGCCCTTCAGACTTTCGTTATCAGCCTCGATTGTACGCATCGCATCGTCGAGCATAACCCCAATCTCGGGACTCTTGGCGTTCTGTGCCAGATAGAACCAGCGTGCTTTCTCTGGCACCCAGAAGATGTTTTCAGCCAGATATTCATCCCGATCTTCTGCATCCGAACCAGAGGTTTCCGTCAGCCTGTCATGCAGACGCTGAAAGGATTCCGAAACGTACCGCAGGAAGATCATTCCAAGCACCACATGCTTATACTCGCCGGGATCCATGGTGCCCCACATCTTGTCCGCAGCGGCAAAAAGGGTTCTCTCTATGCTCATTTCATACAACCCATGCATTGATGCTGATGGATACTTGGCAAAGCTGTAGCTCTGTCAGTTCGAACCCTGCCCTGCGCCAACGCCCTCAAATCCTGATCCATTCATTCCCATATCCGCCATATCCGCCAAGCCCAAAACCATTTCGAAAACAGTCAATCTGATGCAAACACTTATGCAGAACCGTTACAGATCCAATGTCATCATTCGAGCGATATCGCCAATCGACGAAGTGCCTCCTGTATCGAAAGAGTGAGTCATCCACTTTCGAGCATAACCCAACTCGACTGGGATCGGTTTGACAAGATCCGATGCACCACGATCCTGCCAAAGGTGGTGTGCGGTCCCGCGACGGACTGCACAGCCTGAACCTCACCCCATCTGTCACGGGTGTGGTGGCATATCTCGTCAAGGCGGTGGGCACTACCTTCTGGCTGCGGATTAGTGGCACAGGATTAGAGCCTGGTTCCACGCGATTATATCAGCCACCGTCAGGGCTCCGCAACTCTCTTCCGGTGCACAAAAAGGCACGGCTCAGCTCTTCTTTCAGATACTCTCTCCACCCGCTCCCTGTCTTTCCAAATCAGATCCCGAATGGATTTACTGAAGCTCCTGCAGGTCCGGCTTTCACCTGTATTCTCCACCATGAAATCACCGAGCCTGCCGTTGATGCGAATAGTCAGGGTAGGTTGTGCATGCCATGACACCTCCTGTGCCTTGCATGGTGTGCGATATCATTATTGACTGATCCACAACAAGCGGGGAAACGTTTCCCCAGTCACCACCCTCATTGCCCAAATCCGCCGCCGGGCCCGAGCCATTTCCTCGACAGGCCTGCCCGCCAGGTGCTACGCTGGATATGTGGCAGATGATGACAGCATCCGAGAGCGACTGGCCCGTCTGGAGGAACGCATGAACACACATCGGGCGGAATACGAGAGCGCCCTCGACCGGCTCCGGGCCGACATGGCCCGCCGTGACATCAAGACAGCCAGACGTGACAACCGACTCCTCTGGGCCATCATCGGCTTGGCCATCGCCGTCATTGTGGTGTTGGCGCGCCTGGTCGTCGTGGGGTGATCTCCATCGACAACCCCAGATGGATCGGCATCCAACCGGGATTGGCCTGCAGGGAATAATGGCCGTGTTTCGGTTTTGTGGTCGGCCCTGAAACCCGTTCTTGATGTTCTTTGCATGGTATTCATCGATGTCACCCCATTTTTCCCGGATTCCCCCTCCCCGATTCGTGAAAAACGCCAGGGCAGGGCAATTTTCGCGGCAGACAGGTGCCAGCGGCATGCTCACGGGCACAGAATTCCACCAATGCTGCCATCGGGGAGACCAAGGGGCACCGGCCCCCTCTTCAGGCTCTTTCCCTGCCGCGTTGTCATGGAATCTTTCGAGCCGGATCTGTGATGATGTTTGCCGCGTGCCACTCTGAGATGTAATGTCCCGGGCTCCAAGGAGGCAGAAGCAGCGGCCTACATCCTGAAATCACCGGAATGATTCGGATTGTGGTCCACCCATGGTTCTTTTGACCGCACGAAAAGATCATTGAGAGCGTGCTGCATGAAGTCCAGAAACCCATCGCGGGCAAAACTTTTCTCGATAACGGATTCCGGCAGGAATCGTTCCATTTCAGATAGAAAAGCGCGGAAATTCAATATCCTTGGGAGACACCCTGCCGCCTCATCAACAAGACTTGGAAAATTCACCACGGCATAGTCCGAAACCCTGCGTTTGATCAGGTCTGTGCGCAAATCTGTCCCATTGCGGACCATCCATTGCAGGTCCCAGAGATCCCGATGACACGGGCGGGTTTTCAGGGCCGATGCAAAGGCCACAATTTTATCAGCCATGATCTCCTCCCTGCTCTGAACACGCAGCAGAATGTCCTCATATCCTGAGGGAAGAAAATCATAATTGCGCACAAGCGGCATCAGCCTGGAATCATGAGCCGGAACATTTGCGACTTCGAATTTGATTCTTTGTCGGGGCGGGTCCACACGCCCGGGGCGCGTTGTCACGGAAATCTGCCAGCGATGCACAATTATTTTCCCCTGTTTTCCAGCCCACCTGGATCGGGATATTGAATGGAGGCCTTGAGTCCATACTGTTTGCCCAGATGGTCGGTCAGGATGTCGGCGAGCGGGGCCAAGCGATCCTGTTTGAAATCTTTGCCACCGACGAAGTCAAGATCCTCACTGAATCGGGATGAGCGGCAGCAGAGTCGCAGGGATGTTCCTCCCTGGAATGTTAGGGAATTGAGGAGTTCGGCCTTGTCGAGTGCAAACAGAATATCATAGTGGAGCAGTTCCTTCTCAATAACAGGCCTTAAGTTGCTCCACCCCGGATCAGACATGGCTCTGTCAACCAAGGTGTTGAAATCGGCTTTCAATTCACCTCCTCCCGCTCAAAAAAAAATCTATGTCCATCTCATCCATCTGTATACGTTTATTCGCCGCGCCATCTATTTCCCGAATCACATCCTCATACGCCTTCATGTCAACAAGATCGACACTGCCTCTGACTCGGCGCAAATCCCGCAGGGCCGTCGCCGGTGCGGCAATTCGGATTGGACGCCCAACCTCTCGCGTATTCTCCAAGATGCCCTGCGCGTGGCGCGCGGTATGGTGGAATAAAATCCCGCCATAGGGTGTCCTGAATTTTCCGCTCCTTCCGGTTGTCATTACGGTGATGCGACCGGTTGAGATTTGGGAGATCACGCCGTATTCCGACAAGGCGGATTCCATGCTGAGGTAATTGTACTCACCCCGTCGTGCGCAAGTGACGATGGTTTCAAGAAGATGCGCATGGGATCGCAGACCGGCGTCGAAAACATAAACACCCCGCAGAGCATTGGTCAGCAGGCCTTTATCGGTCAACCTCTTGAGGCCAACGCTGAATGAAGCCCGTGAGGCTTCCGGGAATATTCTGCGCAGATCATCGATGGTGAAAACCGCCCGACCCTGTTGCGCCCATCTGTGCAGGACTTCGTTTGCATATTGATATTTCATGGACA
>JAPOSK010000519.1 GCA_026709725.1 Paracoccaceae bacterium
TGCGGGAGATCACCGGGCCGACACTGGTGACATGACCCACAACACCCACGCCATCCGTTGCCATCCAGCCGACCTGTACACCATTCTCGCTGCCAGCATTGACCAAAAGCGAATTGGTAAAGGGGGAACTGGTATCGGCAATAACCGGTACCGTGAGAACGGCTGTCTTGTGCACTTCGATAAAATTAACAATTTTTTTGAGAGCGGCATTCTCCAATTCAAGGGCCTGGGCCCGCTTTTGCCATTCGGCAAGATTGTTCTGGACCAGTTCCAGAGACTCATAGGCCTGCGAATACCGTGTGAAACGTGTGATTGCTGCGGTGATCCCCGCAAAAAACTCACCCGGCTGCTGACCGGACTCAATGACCGGTACGAAGGTGCCGATGATGGCCGCCTGAATCCGATCAAGCCGATCACCTTCGATGCGCCAGATCACAAACAAACCGATCAGGAAGAGGAACAGCAGGGTCACGACCATACCCTTTGCGGATCGCTCGTGCCGCTTCGGGTCATCGGGATCACTGGAATAACGATCAATCTGCATTGTCCGAACTGCGAGAACCGCCTGACTGCAAGACGTGACTAACTGCGATAGTCGATAAGGGACCTCAGGGTCTTCTCAAGTGTCAGCGCCAGCCCTGTTCCCTTGGCAACGCATGTGAGCGGGTCATCGGCAACCGTGACAGCCAGATTGACCTGCTCCCGCAGAGCCATATCAATGTCCTTGAGCAGGGCACCGCCCCCGGTCAGTATAATGCCGCACTCCCAGATATCGCTTGCAAGATCCGGGGGAGTCAGGCGCAGCGTCATTGCGACCGCCTTGCGAATCAGATCAATGGGTTCGTTCAGGGCATCGGCCGCCATGCCCTCGGTCATGACAACCTCGGTGGGCTGGCCGCCTTCATTGGAGCGGCCATGGAATTTGATCCGCTTGCCCTGTTGATCCTTTGGTGGCCTTGCGGTCCCAATCGTATGCTTGATTTTTTCCGCAGTGGCATGACCGATATGGGTGTTCATCTTGTCGAGAACATAGTTGATGATCGCCTCGTCCATATAGTCACCGCCCACCCGAATTGATTTGGCATGCACGATGTCACCCAGTGACATGACAGCAACTTCGGTTGTCCCCCCGCCAATATCAACGATCATGGAACCCTTGGGTTGCGAAATCTCAATACCGGCCCCAAGGGCGGCGGCAATCGGTTCATAAATCAGTCCTGCGGTCCGTGCTCCTGCCGCAAGGACAGACTGTCGAATGGCGCGCCGTTCCACCGGCGTTGCACCATGGGGGACGCAGACGATGATCCGTGGTTTGGCAAAGGCAGTTCGCTTGTGCACCTTGCGGATGAAGTATTTGACCATCTCTTCGGCAATGGAGAAATCAGCAATGACGCCATCCCGCATTGGTCGGGTGACCACAATAGAGCCCGGTGTGCGGCCATGCATCAGTTTGGCTGCCTCGCCAATCGCCATCACCCGCCGCTGGCCATCCTTGATCTCATAGGCAACCACAGATGGCTCGTCGAGCACAATCCCCTCACCCTTGACCTGCACAAGTGTATTTGCAGTGCCAAGATCAATGGCCATGTCATGGGCGAAGAGTGAATTCAGATAATCAAGCATCGGCATCAATGGGCATCCCCAAACCCTGCGGTCTCAAACCTGCACTGCGATCGGTGAAATTCCGGATCAGCAACACGCCTCCACAGCATACCCAATTCACCGATCAACGCAATGATCACACCCAAATTTCGCCACTGGATCAAAGACGGAAATGCCCGCAGCGAACTGTCGCTTTCAGCAGGCTTCTGACAGCAACTGTGCCGCAATCACGTCCGTTGCAGGATCGGTTTGAATCAAGACACCACAGGATCCCGACCACTGGCCTGGCCAACCCCCATCACCATCACACTCCTGACCCGCCCCCATTCCATGCAGGACGGTCCCGCATCATGCAGGTCGGAATGCAGCAGAGACCAGAGAGACGGCGGACGGGTCCGCCGCGGCCTGCACACGCCAGGGATGCCACCCGCAGCCCTGGCCCCATAAGCGTCAACCTGTTCCAATTTTTCTGACAGCCTGTCAAACCATCTCCCGGAGTCATCCTCGATGAAGGAGGACCGGGATCCGCTGACGGGCTTTCCGCCGGAGGGTGTTTGCGCAGGAACAGATCCGCCGAGCCCCGCCTTGCGTCTTGTCGCTTCAACCCGGTTCCGGTCATTCCCTGTCGGAAACCGTGGTTCGTGCCTGCCTGAGCGGGCTGGCGGCGCTGTCTCCGGTTGCCCTGATGAAGTGCCTCCCGGGGCCGGACCGTGGTTGCGGTTCTCATGTCAGGCTCCGTTTGCGGAGCGGGGCAAGGTCCGGGATCCACCCGGTGAACCTCCCGGGATGCGTCGGGTGGATGCCACGACGGTCAGGGACCCCCCGGTGGGACGGGGCCTCCAGGGCAGGGTCTCCTGGGAGGATTCACTCCTCGGTCTGCGTTCCGTCCCCGGCCCGTGATCATGTCCGTCTGACGGCGACCGGAGGTGCGGGTGACCATCCGATCGGCGGGCGATGCCATTCGACCGCGAATGGCATCGCCCGTGTTCGCTGATGCCGGCGGGCACATTCCGGTTCGCGTCAGCACCGGGTCATTGCCCCTGCGGGTTTCGCGGGGTCGACGTCTCAATCGGTTCCAGAACATGCAACATCTCCATCGTCCCGGTGCGGTGCCCTCTGTCGGACGGAAACCGGAACGCCGGGCATTCTCCGGAGCGCACGGTGTGCCCGGGTCACGCAATACCGGCCCGCACGCGCACAGATCCCCGGCCAGCCGGTCACGGCCCGGACCCGCCCCGGCTGCACCTGCCAGCCAGGCAATCGCCTCCGGACTGACATGTCGCATGCCGATCGGCATGCGAATCGGATGACCGCAACAGAGGTGCGGTGTTGGGTGTGGGGGAGTGACAGGGGCACCGGAGCTGTGTGTCTGCAATCAGGACACGGGAGAGACTCGGGATGGGGGGGATGGAGCGTTGGTGGAGTGGGGCGGGCGTGAACATTCCCATGGGCTGGCCCCGGCAGAGGCCCGGATGGAGGGACGGATGGGCGAATCGGGGCCGGAATCCGGGAGAGATGGGTCTTGCGCCGGATTCGGACCATTCCGTCTCTGACCGAGGATAAATTTCTCTTGACATGCCCCTCCCCCTCGTATAAAGATCCCGTTACATTTGATTCAGACATGAATGAAAGGATGCATCATGACAAGGATTCTTCTCTGAGTCCTGATCGTTCTGCTGGCCGCACCGACCAGTGCCGGCACCATCACCACCTCCAGCCCGACCGCCTATGGGGGCCGGGACCTCACCTTCACTTTCCGGATGAGTTTGCAGCAGTTTCACACCTGCTACGACTACTCCACCGAAGACGGCAGTGCGGTGGGCCACGGCTGGTTCCGGGACTACATACCCACGCAGGGCACGCTGTGCTGGGATAGCTCCGGGGAGCACACGGTCACGGTCGAGACGCTCAACGATGTGCGCTGCGAACACGATGAATCGGTCAAGGTCATCCTGAGCAATTACCGCTACTACACCCGGCAGGGCTGGGAGAAATTCTGTGGCTCCGGCTATGACCATCCGTGCCAGGTGACCGCCACCGGATCCATCCGGCAGGGCGCCCACGACTGCCAGGCCCAGCAGTTCGGGGAGTAGACTCCAGCACCTATCCACCATCGGGGTGGGGCGGCTCCCGCCGCCCTGTCCTCGCCCTGATCGCCCCATGCCTCTCTCGCCCGTGTCCAGTGCCGAACCGTCCGCCAGATTGATGCCACGGTCAAGACTCACCTTGACCTCAAGCCACTCCTGCTCCAGTTCAGGTCCATCATCCTGGCGGTGGCCACGACGGACGAGGTGGACGCGCTCTGTGGCACCCAACCCCACCTTGCCAAGGTCCTTATTCTGAAGCCTGGCCGAAGGGATCGTGGAGGGAGGTTCGGGGGTGCTCCCACTCGGTTTCGTCAGGACAGGGGAAAGCGCGGCCCCGGGTGTGATCGCGGGTGAAGGCTGTATGGTCACACAGCAACAGGCAGTGATCTTCCTCTTGAAATTCGTACCTTGTCAGGTTCTGAATTCAAGACAGGGATGGACACGCTGGCTTGCCGCTTGCAAGGCAGCCCAGCAACCTGGCTTGGTCCTGGATGAGGGTGTCTGCATATTGGCCATACCAGTGCCATCTCTGTGTGGTTCCGGGGCAGTGGGCCCGATCGGCCCCCTGTGACCCCAAAGGGCCCCTCCGAGGGGATTCCGGCCGAACAGCGGACACGCCGTGCCCTGTGACGATCCGTCCCCTGCCTGCCATGCCCCGCCGGTCATGCCCGATGGGGACGCAAGAGGACCTGCATGGCAGTCCGGGCAGGCTGACATCGACCGGGACGCGGCAGCCGGGCAGGATCCGGTCCTCAAGGGTGGCAGGGAGGCGGTCCCGGAGATCCGTACTGGCACGGGGGATCACTGCCGGGTGCTCGAGGTCGGGAAGGAGGGCCCGGATGTCATCAGGGGATCGGGGGCTGATGCGGATCTCGGTTATGGCCCTTTGGTGCGTGGGGTGGAGGACACCGGGCCGGGGCTGACGGATGGGGCGCATGGGTGTTCCCGGGGAGTCGTTCCCGACGGGCCGCAGTCGGTCTCTGGCGGCCCATTGGGACCCTTCGCCTCCGGTCTTCAGGGAGACAGTGGCAGACTATCAGCGGGAGGGTCGGGTGCGTATGGCGGGGAATGGGGTTTTCCGGCAGGCACGAGTTATACATCCGACACTCTGATCATGTCATGATTCAATGGACATGCGGGTGGCAGGGGGGCAAATGAGATATTGTTGCATTTTTCCAAAATGGACGCAGCATGATCATTGACAGGCATGAATGCCCCCCATCTCTCCTGCGGCTTTCCGAACTGTTTACCGACCGAATTCTTCCCTACTGGATCACGGTGGGGCTTGATCCGGGGACCGGGCATTTTCATGAGGCCCTGGCACTCGACGGCGCGCCACTATCTGACTCAACATTGCGCACGCGAACAGCGGCACGCATGATCTATGTTTATGCTGATGCTGCCCGGCTGGGAATGGCACCTGATGGTTCGCTCAGTGCGGCTGTGCTGGCCGCAGAAGCACTTGAGCGCGATGCGGGTGTAGCGGAAGGCGGCTATGTTCGCAGCATTGATCGATGCACCGGCACTGTTCTTGATGCGGTGCGGGACCTCTACGACATGTCCTGCACGCTCATCGCACTTGCCTCATTGCTGCAGACAACGGGTGAGAGGTGCTGGCTTGAGCGGGCCGAGGCACTGCTTGCGGCACTTGATCGTCTGCTGGTCTTGCCGTCGGGCGGCTACGCAGAGGATGAGACGGGAACGCTGCCGCGGCGCCAGAACCCGCATATGCACCTCTTTGAAGCACTCACAGGGTTGACAGAAGCCACTCGGTCAGACGACCATCTCTCCAGACTGACTGTTATGCATGACTTATTCCTGACCAGATTGCTTGATGGTGAGGGGATCTTGACCGAATACTTTGGTCCGGCTTGGGAGAGAGGGGATGAATGGCGATCCGAGCGACTTGATCCGGGACATATGGCAGAGTGGGCGACACTTTTGTCGCAGGCCGAACATCTCCTCAATACAGATGATTCTGTGATTGTGGAAAAACTGACACAGGACGCAATCCAACTCGGGCCCGCGGGGTCTCATCCTTTATTTTTTGCCGATGAAGTGAACAGGGAAGGTCAGGGACTCCGCAACCGCTCACGGCTTTGGCTGCAGGTTGAGCAGATCAAATCCTGCCTGATCACGGGTCGCCTCAAGCGGGCAGAAATGGTTGCCGAGGCACTTCTGGAGACATATCTTGCATCCGCTGAGAGGGGTGTGTGGATTGACAGTCTTGATCTTGGCGGCAATCCTATCGCCAACACTGTTCCAGCCAGCTCATGCTATCATTTGTGGACACTTGTCCGACTCCTGCCGCGGTGATTTGTTGATTGGCTGTCTTCGTGGTGAGTGAGTCAACGGCACCATTCCCCCATGCCTGCGCCTGAGTGACAATTTCACC
>JAPOSK010000193.1 GCA_026709725.1 Paracoccaceae bacterium
GTTGCGAAAGACTTCGAACTGCTGCCGGCAGTGCAACGGCCAGGGCGGGGGAATCTGCACCGAAGAGGATTGCAGGCGGGACAATCCGGGCAGATTGCCTGTCTTCACGGCCTCAACACAATGCCTGACAAACGCTTCGATGATCGGTGTCTCATTTTCGTTTTGAGCCTTCAGAAGCCCCAGCCGCAAGGGCCTTGTGTTTCCCGTCAACGGCACCAGGATCAATTTCTTGCCGTCCGGCGAACGCGGGTTCAATGAACGAATGTTGGCAATCGAAAACCCGAATCCGTTGGCCACCATGCTGCGCATGACCGACATATCCGGTGTCCGCTCGGCGATGCGCGGCTTCATGTTCATCTGTTTGAAAAGCGACAAAAAGTAGTCACCGCTGTATGGCAGATCCAGCAGGACCATGGGTTGGTCCCGCAGATCAGCGATCGAAAGTTCCTTGCGGGTGGCAAGCGCGTGCATTTCACCCAAAAGCACATAGGGCGGCAGCTCGTGGAGCGGCACAAATGCAAGATCGGCGGGGATGTCCAGATCATAGGTCAACGCGATATCGAGTTCGGCTCTGCGAAGCTGACTGAATATGTCAGCCTGATTGAGTTCACGCTGCTCAATCTGGACATCGGGATGCATCTCCTCGAAATCCCGGTGCAGCCCGGGGAGGACAATCTGGGCAAAGGTCGTGAGGCCGCCGACCGACAGAACGCCCTGAACCTTGCCGGTGATCTCGCCCGCGACAGCCGACAGCAATTCAGCTTCGCGGAGAACGGACTCCGCCTGCTCAAGGAGCCGATGACCCGCCTTGGTCAACGCCATCCCGCGTGCGTGCTCGCGGACAAACAGGCTGAGGCCAAATTCAGCCTCAAGATGCTTGATCGCCGCTGATATGGATGGTGCCGATACATTCAGCGTGCCGCTGGCGGTGGCGATGCTGCCAGCACGACCGACAGTCACAAAATACTCAAGCTGCCGCAGCGTGTACCGTAATGGCAAAGGGGTCTCCCCGTATCGTGCGGATCAGGCCCTGTACTTGATCCACGTTGTTTTCAGCGCAGTATATTTCTCGAGCGAGTGCAATGACAGGTCACGGCCAAAACCGGATTGTTTCATGCCACCAAAGGGTGTCATGGCCGAGAGTGCGTCCACCGTGTTGACCGATACGGTACCAGCCGTCAGCATCTCCGCCACACGGCAAGCCCGGCTGAGGCTGCCTGTCCAGACCGACGCGGCCAGGCCATAGATCGAGTCATTGGCCATCCGCACGGCATCATCTTCGCGGTCAAATGGAATCACGGCAAGGACAGGTCCGAAAATCTCATCACGCGCCAGCACGCTGTTGTGGTCCACATCGTCAAAGACTGTCGGCTGAACAAAGCAACCCGCGCCATTCACGGTCACGCGTGCGCCACCTGCAACAAGACTTGCAGTGCGCTTGCCCTCCTCTACATACCGCATGATGCGCTCGGTTTGCTTCTCGTCGACGATCGCACCCATTTTCGATACCGGATCAAGAGGATCGCCCGGCTGCATACCCCGGGCACGCTCAATCATCCTTTCGACAAATTCGTCCTTGATCGATCGCTCGACATAGATGCGTGAATTGGCTGAGCAGACCTCGCCCTGATTGAAGAAGATGCCGAAGGCGGCCATGTCGGCGGCAGCATCAAGGTCCTCACAATCTGCAAAAATCAGGTTCGGACTTTTGCCACCGGTTTCCGGCCAGACCTGCTTCAGGTTGGACTGACCGGAATACTGCATGAACCTCTTGCCGGTGGCGGTCGAGCCGGTGAAGGCCAGACAGTCCACATCCATGTGGAGACCCAATGCACGGCCAGCGGCCACACCCTCTCCAGGCACCACATTCAGCACACCATCAGGCACACCGGCTTCCGCAGCGAGTTCTGCCAGTCGCAAGGCAGAGAGCGGTGACTGCTCAGCCGGTTTCAGGACCACGGAGTTGCCGGCAGCAAGTGCTGCGGAGGCCTTCCATGTCGCCATGTCAAGCGGAAAATTCCATGGAGTGACCGCACCAACAACACCCAGGGGCACACGCGATATCAGCGCCAGATCACCCGGACCGGTTGGCGCCACTTCATCATAGACCTTGTCAATGGCTTCAGCATACCATTGGAAAAGATGTGCGGATCCCGGCGCATCCACAGTCACCGCATCGGTGACCAGTTTGCCCATGTCGAGACTGTCCAGGAGTGCCATCTCCTCCAAATTTGCACGGATCAGATCGGCCACTCTCAACAACACAGCCTTGCGGTCGCCCGGGGCCAGACGCGACCAGCGCCCATCGTCAAACGCAGCGCGGGCGGCAGCGACAGCACGGTTGATATCCTCGGCATCACCTTCGGCGACCTGCACCAACACGTCACCGGTTGCCGGGTTGATGCAATCGAATGTCTTGCCGGATGCCGCATCCACGAACCTTCCATTGATGAATGCCTGGTCACGGATCGAAAGAGTGGCAGCGCGGTCGAGCCAGTCGTCGTGTGTGCAATCCACCATCATGTCTCCCACCGATTGCAGAGTCTATTCGTCGCCGGGCACGCCGTAGGACGGTGCCCCGCGGGGGTCGAGGGCCCGCCGGATATAGGCGTTCAGTTGGGGCTTGTATATCCTCCAGGCGGTCGCGATGTTGTCAATCGGGCAATCCTCGGTCCAGTCGCAACGCAGATCGGCAATGGGCCAAGTGAGCGTGTCGACGATTTTCATGCCAGCCGAATGCACGGGACCGGCCTCGCCGCCAGCACCCAAGGCGGCACGCATGGCCGCGATCAGACGGTCACCGAGATGACCCGAGGAGGCCAGAAACCTGTCCACCGACACCTGTGGCACGCTGGGATTGTCCAGAAGGTTGCCGCCAGCTGCAACATTCTCGGCCTTGACCTGTGTCCAGATCCCCAGCGACTTCGGCCCCGAATGGATCGCGGTGCGCCCAGCAGCATCCACGGCAAGCACCTGTCGATAATCGAGAAACCTCCCGCGTCTTTTGACCTCGTCAATCGCTTCGACCGCGGACATGCCCCCTTCCATCAAATCCAGCGTCAGCGGCCCAAGACCGGGATCAGTCACATTTTGCGATGCAACCGCACCGACACCGGCGCGAGCAAAAGAGCAGCGGGCTGCCACAGCGGGCGATGACGACGCAATTGCCAGCCCGAACATGCCGGTGTCGGCACAACGGGCAACCAGTGAAAACGTCATTGCGGCCTCCCGCCCCAAACAGGAACAATGACTCCGACACAGCGACTCACGGGCAAAGCCATCATTCAGTCGGGAATGACGGCGGTTGCATCGATCTCCACCAGCCACTCGGGTCGCGCCAAAGCCTGCACGACAAGACCTGTCGAGCACGGATGGACACCTTTGATGTACGTGCCCATGGTGCGATAAACTGCCTCGCGATGACGAATATCGGTAATATAGACAACGACTTTCACCAGATGATCCATCGTGCCGCCGGCCTCTTCAATCAGCTGCCGAATGTTCTGCATAACCTTGTGGGTCTGCTCGACAGGATCATGGCTGTCGACATTGACGGCATCATCGAGGTCCTGCGGACACTGGCCGCGCAGGTAAATGGTCCTGCCACCTCGGGTGACAACCGCCTGACAGAGATCGTTGTCCAGATTCTGCTCCGGATACGTTTCAGCCGTGTTGAATTTGCGAATGCGGGTGTGTGCCATGTCCTGATGCTCGAGTGTCCGGGTTATTCTGCGGTGGCGGGTGCAACGCGAGCGGCTGCACCATCATAGGCGGCATAGGCCCGCTGGATGGCAATCTGGTCAGCGATGTATTTCGCATCATGCCAAACACCCCAAAGAAATGTCGATCCACGGCATGACTGCCACGGCAGACCAAGAAAGTAAATATCGGGTTCAACCGAGACGCCACGCTGATGGATCGGCATGCCGCACGCGTCGAATGCATCGGCCTTGATCCATCTGAAGTCCTGGCGGAAACCGGTGGCCCAGATGATCGTCGCAATCCCTTCCGCGGCGCAATCAATCGAACTGATCGGATTGGTCAGGCAATCAGGATCGGCAAAAACCTCGCGGGCCTCCGGCTCCTCCGGCAAACCCAGACCTGTTCGCTCCACATAAGCATCCGCCATGTCGAGCAATGCCAGATACGTGCCGTCACCCGCGGCGATGTTGGCCTGCAAATCATCTGCAAATCTCAAGATGCCATTCTTGCAACTCCGGGTCAGGCCCAGGAGGATGACGCCCTCACTGGCAAGTCGTCGAAAGTCCATTGTTTGGCCGCCATACGCACCGCTGACAGAGATTGTCACGTGGTCATCTCCGGGCTTCTGCGCAACACTGCCCCACAAGCCCAAAACGCCGAGCCACCAGACAAAATCACGACCTCGGTAGCGGCGCGGGGGGCGTTCGTGCGGTCCAACCGACAGGAAGACCCTGCGTCCCGCACGATTCAGCTCATCAGCAATCTGTGCTCCCGATGACCCGGTGCCGACAACCAGGACAGCACCCGCATTCAGCTGGTCGGGATTCCTGTAGTCGAAGGAATGAAGCTGATCGATGCCTGCGGCCTCGGAAACGATTGGCGGAATGACAGGGTGCTGAAACGCACCGGTGGCGGCCACGATGCGCTTGGCTTCAAGGACACCATCCGATGTTTCCACACGGAAACATCCCGCACCGGGCAGACGCTCGGCCCGCAGCACTTCGATGCCCTCATGGATGGGTGCGTTCACCCGGCGCGCATACTCAACCAGGTAATCGACAACCCGGTCTTTGGCAACAAACGCATCCGGGTGCTCGTCATCGAATTCAAGGTTCGGGAAGCGGTCATGCCATGCAGGACCATTGGCCACAAGCGAATCCCAGCGACCGGAGCGCCAGGCCTCGGCTGTCCGGTTTTTTTCCAGGATTTGATGCGGGATATGGTTGTTGCTCAGATGTTCGCTCAAGGCAATCCCGGCCTGACCAGCACCAACGACCAGAGTGTCTGTCCTGTCCGGCACCATGTTCGTGTCCTCTGTGGTCACAGGATGCAGCCCATCTGACACCGGGACATTGAAGGTGGGGAACCCATGTCCCGAGCGGAACGCCCGATGCTGCCCAAGGACCGTGCAGGTGCACCGGTCTTCACTGACCGGTCCAGCCCCGCCACAAATTGCACAGCTTCGGGCTGAGATTTTCACAACTCAGGCAGCAGGGAAAGAACTGTCTGACTCACGCGTAATGAGGCTGGGGCTAACAAAGGGTTCTGCGGCGCACACAGACGCTCTCCATTGAGCGATTGGTAAGCGGGATTGCAGGCGGCGGGAATCCTGCACATCACATCGCATTGCCTGCGGACGATCCGGACAGTTGACGGGCGGGTATCCCGGGAAGGGTCAATGGCGATTCCTCCTTGTCAAATCAGCGGTGCGCTGCCGGATTGTCGGGCGCACAGTGATCTTCCGCTCCGACTTCCAACGGGTGCACCGGGTCCCCGGCGCGATCTCCCGCTTCGAGGGCCTCATCAGAAAATCCATCTCCGGGGGCACGGGAACTGCCAACAGCGTGGACCTGCACCAGCCATGACGATGGTCACCATTGGCAGCCCCGATGGATGGCAGGCCCGATACCTGCTTGAAATGGGTTGGGTATTGACAGATTCCATGACAACCTTGATTCGGTCGGCGACCGAGTGCACGGGGAGATGAAGCGGACTTCGGCCCAGCAGTGCCCGTCGGTGCTGCTGCGCCCGATGCCAGGGGAGGCCTGAAATGCGCGATGCACGTTATGACATCCTTTTTGAATCGGTTCCGATCGGACCCCTGACCACCAGGAATCGGTTCTATCAGGTCCCGCACTGCAACGGCGGTGGTTATCGGGATCCGTCCGCTGCTGCCGAAATGCGTGGCATCAAGGCGGAAGGGGGTTGGGGCGTGATCTTCACCGAACAGTGCGAGATTCATCATACCAGCGAAATTGCGCCCTTCATCGAACTGCGCCTCTGGGAGGACAGGGACATTCCGCAATTGATGAATGTCGGATCGGGTGGTGGTATCCGTTTGAT
>JAPOSK010000102.1 GCA_026709725.1 Paracoccaceae bacterium
GTTGCGGTGCTGAGAGAGATGGGTGTTGATATCGAAGTCAGTGACGGTGGAGTGAGAGTTGACTGTCGACAGGAGAGGCTGCGCCCGGTTGATGTGACCACGGAACCCTATCCCGGCTTCCCAACCGACATGCAGGCCCAGCTGATGGCGACTGTGGCCCTGGCCCTGGGTGAAAGCCGCATCTCCGAGACAATCTTTGAAAGCCGGTTCATGCATGTACCGGAACTCCGCAGGATGGGTGCAAGGATAGAGCTTGATGGTGGGACTGCCCGTATCTGTGGCACGGAACGCCTGATTGGAGCTCCCGTAATGGCAACTGATCTTCGTGCATCCGTGGCACTGGTTCTGGCTGGCCTCGCGGCAGATGGCCAGACCCGGATCAACCGGGTGTATCACCTTGATCGGGGCTATGAAGGCATCGAGAGCAAACTCATTGCCTGTGGCGCTGACATCAGGAGAGTTTCATCGTGACAATCCTGGATGAAAGGTTCCCGTCTTTCGAGGAGATGCCGCTCAAGCTCATCGCCACGGACAGGCAGGACCTTGATGTTGTCTCTGCATTGCTGCAGGACGCACTCTTTGCACGGCTGGATCTGACCTACTCAGAGAGTCATCGTGAAATGGCCATCCTCCTGAACCGCTTTCGATGGGAGATGATGCCCGATGCCGCCCCCCGACGACAAAAACCCGAACGTGTGCGTGCGGTCTTCCTGATTCGTGATGTCATGGCACTTGAGTCCAACCTGCCTGCCAGGACCGTCAACACCATGCCATTCAGCGTTCTTGCGATCGAGTTCATGCCAAACGAGGGTTGTGAGGGGTGCCTCCACATCAAGCTCGCGGGAAACTGGGATATCAGGGCAACGGTTGAGTGCATCAATCTCACCCTTACGGATGTGACGGTTCCATATGCCGCTCCCTCCGGTCGCATTCCGGCCCATCATGATCGTTGATGTCCACCGATTGTGCACGCATGTCTGAATTCAATCGACTGGCCGCAGTCAATATCGATGAACACAATATGCCTCTTGCCTCCCGGGAGGTCCGGCAGGAGCGCGATGTGGCCATCTACGATCTGCTGCTTGACAGCCGGTTCAGCCTTCCTGACCGGGATGGGAGATCAGCCCCGCCAGGACCTTATTGTCTGTGGATCGGTTTACAGGACAACCGGTTGGCTTTTCGGGTCAGCACCGAGGAGAATGGCGACCTGATCGAGTTTCATCTGTCGATGAACCCGTTTCGCAGCGTGATCAAGAACTATCTGCGCATCCTTGAGAGTTACAACACAGCGGTCAAGACACTGCCACGGCACCAGATCGAGGTTTTCGATCAGGCCCGCAAGGAGATCCATAACGAGGGTGCAGATCTTCTTGAGAAGAAACTCGATCAGAAGATCATCATTGATCAAATGACCGCACGGCGGCTCTTCACCCTTGTCTTTGCACTCAGCCGGACCACGCGTCTCCCGTGATGCCGGCGCTCCCTTCATCGATCCTGTTCTGTTGTGACTACAATGCCGTTCGCTCTCCAATGGCTGAGGGCATCATGAAAAAGCATTTTGGCGACCGGGTTTATGTCCAGTCAGCCGGCATCGCGCAGGATATGGAGATCGATGGATTTGTCATCGCCGTCTGCAGCGAGATTGGCATTGAACTTTCCCGTCATCGAACCAGGGTCATGAATGATGACAGCATTCATCATGACAATCTGGCCAGTTTTGACCTCGTTGTGGCCCTCTCTCAGGGAGCACACAATCGTGTCCTGCAATCTGTTGCCGACAGGACCTTTGCCAATGAATACTGGCCGATATCCGATCCGACCACCTGTGCCGGATCCCGCCTTCAACGCCTTGATTGCTACCGCCGGACACGCGATGAAATCAGCAGCTGCATTCTCAATCAATTTGGCATCACCCCCACATCCGGTTCACATGCATCCAGGCCTGACTGACTGATGGCATCCATTCAATGCGAGAATCAGCGGTATGGACCGCCAAGGAGATCCCGCTTCCAATCCGGGGTGCAACGCTCTGGGGACGAGGAGGGGGGATGGGCAACCGCCGTTGGATTTCAGGCAGAATTGCCGGTGAAGATCCCCGACCGACGAAGGAGACACAGTGCAGGATTTTGAGTTCGATCTTCCCGCAGACGATGACATGCCACCGCAGGAGCCGGCGAAGATCATCTATTACCTGTATATCATCGGACCGGTTTTTGGGCTTGGAGTGTTGCTCATTCCGGCTCTTGTTGTCGCATATGCGTTCCAGGCCAGGGATGGCAGTTGGATCGATTCGCATTACCGCTTCCAGATTCGCACGTTCTGGATGTCAATTCTCTACATCCTTATCGCAACGGTCTGTCTGTTTATCCTCGTTGGATTCCTGATGTATGCACTGATCATTGTCTGGTGGTACATCCGGTCGGTGAAAGGTTTGAGGGCCTTTTATCGCAGGGAAGTCCATCCCGATGTGACAACATGGATGTGGTAGTCCGTCATGGGAACATGAGGCCGGGAGTATCTCATGCCCTGATCGTGTGAGGCGGGGGCCCGAACCGTCTTCTGCCGCACTCGGCGCAAACCTTCGGGTGCGATCCGAAGCGATGTCATCAGCACCATCTGATCGATCCCGAACAAAATCCGGCACCCTTTGGGATGCCGGCACCATTCTGGGTTTGGCAATCGGCTCCTTTCGGTCTGTTTCCAGTGGCCCGACGGTTGGATTTTGGGAAAAACTGTGCCACTGGCACACCTCCTTCCAGCATGGAGATAGTGAATGACATCGACTTGGTCCAGGGCATCATGGCGGAATTTCCCCCGGGTCCAGATGCCGGATTATGATGATGCTGCGGCATTGCGTGAGGTTGAGGTCCGGCTTGCCGGCAATCCACCCCTGGTGTTTGCCGGGGAGGTCCGCAGCCTGAAACGCCAACTTGCACATGCCTGTGAGGGGCAGGCCTTTTTGCTGCAGGGCGGTGATTGTGCGGAGAGTTTTTCCGAGCTGAGCGCTGACAACATCCGTGACACGTTCAGGGTGTTGCTGCAGATGGCGGTCATTCTGACATTCAGCGCCAAGTGCCCGGTCATCAAGGTCGGCCGGATTGCAGGGCAGTTTGCCAAACCACGCTCATCACCGGTCGAAGTTGTGGACGGCAATGAGTTGCCAAGTTATCGGGGCGACATCATCAACGATCTTGCCTTTGATCGCGCGGCCCGGATTCCCGATCCACAACGGATGCTCCGTGCCTATGCCCAGGCGTCATCGACCCTCAACCTGCTCCGTGCCTTCAGTCAGGGTGGCTACGCGAATATCCGCAAGGTCCATGACTGGACTCTGGAGTTCACCGGAGGCCGGGAAGCTGAGCGGTATCGGGACCTGGCCCAGCGGATTACGGATTCGCTCGACTTCATGGATGCGGCCGGGCTGGATGTTCACAGCAGCAGCCCATTGAGCCGGGTGGATTTTTTCACGAGCCATGAGGCTCTCCTGCTTGAATATGAAGAAGCGTTGACCCGTGTTGACTCGCTGACGGGCATGAACTTTGCCTGTTCAGGCCATCTCCTGTGGATTGGAGACCGGACACGCCAACCCGATGGCGCCCATGTTGAATTCATGAGCGGTGTTGAGAATCCGATCGGCATCAAGTGCGGTCCCTCCCTGACCGGTGAGGATCTGAAGCGGTTGCTGGACCGCCTGAATCCGGGCAACGAGGCGGGACGGATTGTCCTGATCGCGCGCTACGGCCGCCAGCGGGTCCGGGATCATCTGCCAGCCCTGATTGAAACTGTTGAGGCTGAAGGGGCAAGGGTTGTCTGGTCCTGTGACCCAATGCATGGCAATACCGAGCGGAGCGAATCAGGTTACAAGACGCGGCGTTTTGCCAGTATCCTCGCCGAGGTCTGTGAATTTTTCACCATTCACAGGGAGATGGGTACATATCCGGGCGGAGTCCATTTTGAGATGACGGGGATGGATGTCACGGAATGCATCGGGGGTGTGAGTGCGGTCTCTGATGCGACACTGGCTGAGCGCTACAACACAGCGTGCGATCCACGCCTGAATGCTTCGCAGTCACTTGAGTTGGCTTTTCTGGTGGCTGAACAGCTGGCGATCATGCACGCGAACCGTCCGGAGTGATCAGCTCCCAGCCGTGTGGAGACCCTGGCGCACCACCCTCTCACAGGATTCCGCCAGTGCCTTGCGGTCGGTAAAATCAAGAACCGGGATCGGTTGATGGAACCGGATGCGCACGGCGCCGCCCGGTTTGGCCCGGAGGACACGCAGCAGGTGCGGTCCCATGACAATGGCTCCCCACCAGCCAAAAAAGCGCGGATCTTCCCCGGGTGGTGCCCGGTACTGGACCGTGACGGGCTGGATATGGAGCGATTCCCGTATTCCCGGATTGAGGAACGGTGCAAACAGGGATGATTTGAACGCAAGGACCTGCATCCCGTCTGTGCTCGTTCCTTCCGGAAACATCAGCAATCGGTCTCCGGCTGCAAGGCGCGAGGCGAGCTGCTGCTGCTGGTCCCTGACCTTTCCCGGTTTCCGTTCGATGAAGACCGTTCCTGTTGCCCGGGCCAGAATCCCGATTCCAAACCAGGATCGCACCTCGCGTTTGGCTACGAAGACAATCTTTTGTGGCGCGTTGAGGGCAAGGATATCAAGCCAGGAGATGTGATTGGCAACGAGAGCGGCGGGATGTGTCGTCGGCTGCCCTTCAACCTTGAGCCGGATTCCGAGGATCGTCAAGCTGGCCCTGCAGACCAGGCATGTCAGGCATGGCGTGATTGGTCTGCCCCACGGCCATTCAAGGAGCCTGACTGCAAGAAAAATCACCAGCAGACCGTATACGGTCATGATGAGGGCCAGAAAGCGACCGCCGGCCCGGACAGATCCCATTGGACCCTGCGGGGCGGGGCGGGGTGCCGGTCCGCCGTTCCAGCCAATCATGAGCCGGCACCTGATTTGCTCTCAAATGCAGCGCGGCGGGATTGGTGCATCTGCCTGGTATCGAGAAGGATGCAGACATCCACGGTCCGGAATTCTGTGTCAATGAATGCACCGTGACCAATTGAGCCGCCAAGTCGCAAGTAGGTCTTGATGAGCGGTGGTGTTGATGCCAGCGCTGCACGCCTGTCGATGGAACCGGGGGGGAGGAGAATGCTTTGCCAGTCCCTGCAGTCCCGGGAGGTGACCCGCAGCCGGGGTGGGGCCAGGTGGTGGTGATGCAGATATGAAAGTGACTGCCGGAAGGGTTCGGGGTCGGTGCCATGGTAGCTTGCGACGCCAAACAGAATCTGAATACCGTGATTGAGAACGTAATCGGCAAGGCCGGTCCAGAGCGTATAGAGTGTTGCACCATTGCGATAGGCCGGAAGCAGGCATGTCCGACCGACCTCCAGCAGGCAGGCATTCTGCTTGAGCAGTGGACCGAGGTCGAATTCTGTCGCCGAGTAGTATCCCGGACCACTTGCCGTGGCAGATTTTGATGTCAGGAGTCGGCAGGTGCCCACGATGTGATCACGGGATCCGCGTGAGAGTTCTCTGTCGACGATGATCAGGTGTTCAGCGTGGCTGTCGAAGATGTCCGACTCGGTTTTCCGGTCATGATCAACCCCCGCACCGGTTGAGCCAAACTCTCCCTGAAAGACACGGTATCGCAGCCTGTAGACGCCAAGCCGATCATCATCGGTGGTGGCCAGTCGAATCTCGATGTCATTGCCCCCTGCCGCCATCATTCACGGGTCCGGGCTGGGCTCAGGCCTGATTTGTGTCTGCCGGACTGTCGATGACATCCTGCAGCGAAACGATGGTGCCATCAATGACAACCTTGCCCGCGTGTTCAAAATTGACAGTAATGCGGCAGTCGATAACCGATTGCACCTGACCAAGACCCCACTCGGGATGGGCTGGATGCCGCACAAGATTGCCCGGTTCGAGATGCCGGATCCCACTCACAGCGCGGATATCTCAATGCGCGGACAGGCCCTGCTGATAGCACGGG
>JAPOSK010000015.1 GCA_026709725.1 Paracoccaceae bacterium
CTGGATGTCACCCGACCAATACTCTGTCGATGTCCAAAGGGACCCGGAGTATTGGCAATCGCACAGGCACCATCGGGCAGGGTGGTTTTGGCATCAAGACTCTCCAGCCCCACCAGCTGCCAGCGATCGTCGCGGGCAAACGGAGCACGCATCATCCCGCGCTTGCCGACAAAATCCGCCTTGGCGTTGTCCACGGCCCATCCAAGCCCCAGATCATCAGGTGTGACGGTCCCATCAGTCTCATCTCCAATCATGATGTACCCTTTCTCGGCCCGCAGGACATGCATCGCCTCGGTGCCATAAGGCTCAATGGCGTAGTCCTGTCCGACTGACAGCAATGCGTTCCACAGTGTCATGCCCATTGTGGCGGGGACAGCGATCTCAAAGGACAGTTCACCGGAAAATGAAATCCGGTAAACCCGGGCCGGGCAGCCGGCGACCTTGCCTTCACGCCAGGCCAGGAAGGGAAATGAGTCCCTTGCGAGATCGACATCGGTCAATCCCTGCAGGAGTGATCGGGCATCGGGGCCAGCCACGACAATCTGGGCTGACTCCTCTGTCAGGTTGGTGCAGTAGAGGCGAAGATCCCACCACTCGGTCTGCAGCCATTCCTCCATCCATCCATGGATGAAATCAGCGCCACCTGTTGTTGTGTGACAGAGAAACCTGTCCTCGCCAAGTCGGGCAACAACCCCATCGTCGATGAGAAATCCATCCTCGTTGCACATCAGGCCATAACGGCAGCAACCAACGGGAATTGTGCTGATCCGGCCGGTATAGATTCGGTCGAGAAACAAACCGGCATCAGGCCCGACAACAAGCAGTTTGCCAAGCGTCGACGCATCAAAGATCCCCACAGTCGAGCGCACACGCCTGACCTCACGCCGGATGGCATCGTGCTCGGACTCGCCGGCCTGCAGATAAGCGTAGGGTTTGCGCCAGGCCGCAACCGGTTCCCAGACCGCGCCATTGGCCTGCTGCCATGCATCAAGACATGTCTTGCGTGTCGGAAGAAAAAGATCACCGCGTGCCTGGCCGACAATCGATCCAAGCGGGATAGGGCAATATGGGGGCCGGAACGTTGTGGTGGCAATCGCATCCATGGAGCAATTGCGGGCCCGTGCCAGCAAAGCGACCCCGGTGATGCCGGATGTTTTTCCCTGATCAGTTGCCATACCGAGTGTCGTGTAACGCTTTGCATGCTCCGGGCTTTCAAATCCCTCCCGGACCGCCAACTCGATATCGGAGACCTTGACATCGTTCTGAAAATCAATCCAGACCTTTGCCTTGCGGGTATCCTTCATACCCTGCGGGACAAGCCAGGCAGGTTCGGGCGGCGACTCGATGAGACTGCTGATTGTCTCATCGGCCGATCCATCGACCGCTGCACCCTGAGATTCAGCAAGTCTGCGGGCAGCCTCCCAGGCGTCGGCAATGATTGATTCGGCGGCATGGATTCCGTTGCAGCTCCCCGTGGGGAAAATTGCCTGGGTGCCGGCATCGGTGATGGCGGGCGCATTCAGATCGGGACGGAACTGCAGACCGGCTTCATCCCATTCGGCCTGCCCTCCACAATGCGACCAGAGATGAAAAGACGGTGACCAGCCACCGGACATCGCCAGGCACTCGCATGCGATGGTTCCACTTTCCACGCCCTCACCGACTTGCGCACAAACGGAAACCGCTTTGACTCCCATACGTCCATGAACACTGGTGACAGCCTGATTGTAGCGAACATCAATCCCCCGCTGCTGCGCCATCAGGGGCAGCTCCCCTTCGGATGCAGGTCGCGTGTCAAGAATTGCCGGGACCGTCAATCCGGCATCAAGGAGAGTCAATGCAGTCATGTAGGCATCATCATTGTTGGTGACAACGACAGTGCTGTCACCAGGTGAAACGCCATAATCAGCCACATAATCCCGTACAGCCGAAGCCAGCATGACCCCGGGCCGGTCATTGCCGACAAATGCCAGTGGCCGCTCGATGGCTCCTGTTGCCAGAATGATATGTTTTGCCCGAATCCGCCAGAGTCGGTGATGCACCACACCCCTTTCGCCGGGCAGGGATTCATCGGCAAGGACCAGACCATGATCATAGTGACCCGCTGCCATTGTCCGCATCCGGATCGATACATTCTGATATCCGTCGAGATGATGCAATTGATCAGAAAGCCATTCCAGGGACGGACGCTCTCCAATTTCTGTCCGATCCTTGACCAGTCGCCCTCCGGCCTGCAGATCCTGCTCCAGTACCAGGATCTGCAAACCCGTTGGAGCCAGTGCACGCGCAGCTGTCAGACCGGACAGACCGGCCCCGATAATCAGGACATCGACATGGGCATAATAGTGCTCATAATGCGCCGGATCACGGTCAAGTGATGCTGCGCCGAGACCTGCCGCCTGCCTGATGACCGGCTCGAACAGGGCTTTCCAGGCCGGGCGCGGCCAAATGAATGTCTTGTAATAAAACGCCGCTGGAAGAAGGGGTGCCGCAAGGTCGGCAATCTCACCAATGTCGAATTCAAGGGTGGGCCAGTGGTTCTGGCTTCGGACGACCATGCCCTCTGCAACCTGGCACTGGGTTGCCCGCTGATTGGGGCGGGTTGACCCGCCAGCGGAGACAGTCACGAGACCATTGGGTTCCTCCGGCCCGGTGGCGACGATGCCCCGGGGCCGATGATATTTGAAACTCCGACCGACAAGGCGCTGATTGTTTGCCAGCAGGGCCGATGCCAGCGTATCACCGACAAAACCGCGGAATCTCTTTCCATTAAAGCGAAACTCAAGCGGTTGCGTCCGGTCAATCCGTCGACCGCCCGTCGCGAGACGAATGCTCATGGCAAGACCGCCCGCAGGGCAAGACAGTGCCTGACAGCGGGAGTCAGCCATGGGCCCCTGCATGGCATTTGCAACGACATCATGCGCTCCTAACTGTCATTCGTCGACTCATCAGCCGCGGAGGCACCGGATTCGGTGATCCCGGAGTCTGAAACCGCTGCAGCAATCGTTTCAAGGAGCGCCGCTGGCGGTTCTGCTGACTGGGCAGGATACGTTCCATAGATTTGATGGCTTGTGCTGTTGCGGGCTGCATGAAACCACTTGCCGCACCCGTACTGATGGAGCCAGCGCTCGAAAACCACACCTTTGACGTTCTTGCGCAGGAACATGTACGCCTCGAATTCAGCATCACTATCCCCGGCCGTGGCACGGACGATATGTGCTTCACCACCCGCATGAAGTTCAGTTTCTTCAGCCAGCATGCCACAGACCGGACACCGGAGACGCAGCATCGTCTACTGCCCGCACAGAGCTGCGGTGCGGACGGACATGCCAGGGGCCTCCATCATCACAGATTCAATGGGCGACGCCCGCGGCCAGGTTTTCATCAACATACATCCCCTCCCTGAACCGATTGAGTGAAAAGGGTGCAGCGAGTGTCCCCGGCTCACCTTTTGCCACGAGTTCTGACATCGCCCAGCCCGATCCCGGAATTGCCTTAAACCCACCTGTCCCCCAGCCGCAATTGACAAAGATATTGTCAACGGGTGTCTTTGACAGGATCGGCGAACGGTCACCGGTCATATCAACAATCCCGCCCCATTGCCTGAGCATTGTCAAATTTGACAGAAAGGGAAACATTTCAATGAGTGCCCGGACAGTCTCCTCAATATGCTGGAAGGATCCGCGCTGTGTATAGTTGACATACTGATCCGCCCCACCCCCGATCACCATCTCTCCCTTGTCCGACTGGCTGATATAGCCGTGCACAGTGTTCGCCATGACGACCACGTCAAGACATGGTTTTACCGGTTCACTGACAAGTGCCTGCAGTGCCACCGATTCGATCGGGAGTCGGAATCCTGCCATCTCGGCGAGTGTGCCTGAATGGCCGGCAGCCACCAGGGCAAGCTTGTTGCATCCGATCAGTCCCTTCGTTGTCTCAACCCCCGATACAGCACCATCAGCCGAGCGAATTCCGATAACCGGACATGTCTCAATGATGTGCATACCCATGGCTGAACAGCCCCGGGCCAGTGCCCAGGCCACCGCGTCGTGGCGGGCAGTCCCGGCCCGCGGCTGCCACAATGCCCCAAGCACAGGGTAACGCGGGCCGTTGAGATTCATCACCGGGCAAAGCTTGCGCACCGCATCCGGCTCAAGATAGGATGTGGCCACGCCCTGAAGACCGTTGGCACTCATGATCCGGCGATATCCCCGGACCTCGTGGTGAGTCTGGGCAAGATTCAGGAGGCCGCGAGGACTGAACATGACATTGTAGTTCAAATCCTGGCTGAGTGTCTCATAGAGACTGCGGGATTTCTCATAAATCGCAGCCGAAGCATCCTGCAGGTAGTTCGATCGAATGATCGTTGTGTTCCGGCCTGTATTGCCGCCCCCAAGCCAGCCCTTCTCAAGGATGGCAACATTGGTGATGCCGTGATTCTTGCCAAGGTAATAGGCCGTTGCCAGCCCGTGCCCACCTGCGCCGACAACGATGACATCATAGTGCCTGTCCGGTGCGGGTGATTCCCATGCCCGGTTCCATCCGCGATGATTGCGAATGGCCTCCCGCGCAAGCGCAAAAACCGAATACCTGTCCACTCAAACCTCCCACACGAAGCCATCGCATTCATGGAGAATTTCCGCCTGATACACAAGCCATTTCAAGTCATCCAATCAGTGCCCTCACTGACCGAATCCGCCGCCCCGGGCCCCTTGATAATCCTGTCCCGGCGACTAACCCGAACCTCCGGAACCCTTCCGCCCCAAAAGCGGGTCTGCCCCCTGTCTTCCGGGCGCAAATGGATTGACCCGGTCGGATCGTGTCGCCAAGACATCTCCTGATGCCTCTCTCCGCCTGACAGGGCTTCTATCTGATGGCAATGGCAGTCATCATCTCCATCGACACAGTTCCCAACCGGGGCTCATCACCCGCGATCCTCCTGCGCGAATCCGGTCCGCCATCAGAATCAGAGCGAGGATGGCAGGGCGAGGAAGCGCGCCCTGGCCAATCTCTCCCCCTGATGATCCCAAACCCGTTGGGGATTCTCTAAATCCCCAAAATGAAGAGGTTCATGATCACCTTTTTTGAAAATCTTGAGTCCGGGGCGGTCATCTGGAGACGAATCTCCATGCTCAACCGGATCAGTTCCACAAAAACCGCCATGGGCTTCAAGTGCGATGGCCCCACTTCACCCGTGATGAAGAACTCCCTGCTGAAAAATCGGAAGCTGAGCGCAGGCCAAATCCGGAACCTGCTCGACAAGGAATGCCTTGCGGTTTGACGAAAACGCTGGCAGACACCCGTGCATGTGGACAGTTCTCCTAATCATGCCGGCATGCCTGTGTGCACTCATCATCCTTGTGCTGATCTATCGATCAAAATCCCCGGTATCACGAGATCTGGACATGGATCTTGGTGCCTACAAAGCCCAGTTGCGGGATATTCGGCAGGATATTGCCAACAAAACAATGTCAGAGGACGAAGGTGCGGTGTTTGTGCGGGATGTGCACCGACGGATCCTCGCCGCCAGTCGTCGGCATGACAGATCTCCGCAACAGGATCCTGTTCCCCGGTCCCTCTGTTTGGCTGCCGCGGTTCTGGCGGTTCTTCTTCTGCTACCAGGCTCCCTTGGGGTTCTGCTGATCTCCGGCTATCAGCATGTGCCGGATATGCCGATTGCAGAACGGCTTGAACAGACCCGATTGATTCGCGATGAGAGACCGGATCAGCTGGAGTACATTGCACATTTGAATCGCCGGGAGGGGATGGCACAACAGGGGCTGACGGAAGAGCTGAATCAGGCCCTGGAATCTGCCGGGAACGATGCGGAGGCACTGGTGGAACTGGCCCGTGAGCAGGTCGGTCTGGAGAATTACCATGCCGCAACCGTCTTTCAGCATCAGGCGATCAAGATTCTCAAGGACGATGCCGGACCGAGACTGCATACCGAGATGGCGGCCTATCTGGTTGCCGAGGCGGGAGGGTATGTATCACC
>JAPOSK010000078.1 GCA_026709725.1 Paracoccaceae bacterium
CAAGAAAATTGGCAGACCACAGAACATCGCCGAACTTGCAAAGGAGCGTCTCAGGTTGGCCGGGAAGGACGTTGTCAAGCGGAATCCCGGCTATTCCGGTGACTTGGGCTTCAAGGTGTTCAGGCTCGACAGCAGCAATATCAGTATTTGGAATCCTGACAGGAATGATCTTGAGCAGTCTCTCCTTGATTACACCGACCATATTGCGGAAGGCCGGAGTGAGCAAGACATACTCTATGAGCTTTTGCTCAAACGTGGAGTCGATTTAGCGATACCGATTGATGTAAGGGTGATTGCAGGAAAAACAGTTCATTCTATGGGGGATGGCACACTTTTTGCTTGTCTTGACGAGATGATTGAGATGTCAGAGATCGAAGATTTGGGGTCCGGCATCGCAGAATGGTTCATAGAATTGGACGCAATTAAAAAAGAAGCACATGTAGTTTTTCGTGACAGTGCATTTGCCGATGATGTCGTAAAGACAAATATGTGTGCCATGCTGGAGCAGAATGGCATCAAACATATCCTCAGCCTGTAAGTTCATCTGACGTCAATGAAGTTGCATTTCGAAGACAATCTGGACTACCAAAATGAGGCTATCTCATCCGTTGTTGGCCTTTTCAAAGGACAAGAACTGTCTCGCAATGAGTTCACCGTCGCTTACCGCTCAAGTGAAACTCCACAAATCGCATTTGGCATGACCGAGAGCGATCTTGGTATAGGTAACAAATTAGAGTTGTCAGATGACGAAATTCTGAAAAACATACAGGATATACAACTTTGTAATGGTCTATCTCCCTCAGAGGCACTCGTTGGTCGCGATTTTACCGTTGAGATGGAAACGGGTACGGGCAAAACCTATGTTTATCTCCGTACGATCTTTGAACTGAACAAGCGGTATGGCTTCACCAAATTTATCATCGTGGTTCCATCAATTGCGATCAAGGAAGGAACATATAAGACCCTTCAAATAACCCGTGAACACATCGAGAACCTGTACCCGATGGCAAGGGGTTACGAATACTTCCAATATGATTCCAATCGGCTTGCTGCAGTACGCAACTTTGCCACTAGCCCAAGCATACAGATCATGGTTGTGACCGTTGGAGCAATAAACAAGAAGGATACGAACAACCTCTCTAAGCATAGCGAGAAGACGGGCGGGGAGAGGCCAATTGACTTGGTTCGCGCAACCAATCCGATCATTGTTGTTGATGAGCCCCAAAGCGTGGATGGTGGCCTCGGAGGAAGAGGAAGGAAGGCCTTGGGTGCCATGGCGCCCCTATGTACGCTGCGTTACTCTGCAACTCATGTGGACAAACACCATATGGTTTATCGGCTTGATGCTGTTGATGCCTATGAACGCGGGCTTGTTAAGCAGGTCGAGATCGCTGCTCTTGAAGTCATAGGTGGACACAACAGGCCTTATGTTCGACTAATCTCAACTCAGAATAAGAGTGGTAGCATCCTGGCCAAGGTCGAGGTCGACATGACATCTGGTGGTGAATTAAGGCGCCAAGTTGTCACAGTAGAAGATGGTGACAATCTCGAAAATCTCACACAGCGACCGCTTTATGAAAATTATCGTATAGGGACGATTGCTGTTGGGAAAAACAACCAGTCTGTAGAATTGAGTATGCCCGATGGTGAGAAATTGCTTCGTCCGGGTGAAGAAGTCGGTGGGGTCGATTCAGTGCAGCTAAATCGCCTGATGATCCAGCGAACAATTAAAGAGCATCTTGACAAGGAAAAGCGCTTCAGAGCCGAAAATCGTGAAGTTAAGGTCCTCAGCTTGTTTTTCATTGATAGTGTCAAGCATTACCGTCGCTATGAATCTGATGGAAAAATTACCAAGGGAGACTGCGCACAGATATTCGAAGAAGAGCTCAGGAAATTCGCCAGTCACCCAGACTACCAGAATCTCTTCGCAGATATGGATCTGGAAACAGAAATTGACGAAATTCACAACGGCTATTTTTCCATTGACAGGAAAGGATTATGGACAGAGACAAATGAGAACAATCAGATAAGCAGAGAGTGCGCTGAACGCGCTTACAGCCTCATCATGAAGGATAAAGAGAAGCTGCTTAGCTTTGAGTCCAAACTGAGATTTATCTTCTCTCATTCTGCGCTCAAAGAGGGTTGGGATAATCCCAATGTGTTCCAAATCTGTGTGCTTCGTGACATTGGCACTGAGCGGGAACGTCGCCAGACCCTTGGTCGCGGCCTCAGACTCTGCGTAAATCAGAATGGAGAACGTCTACGAGGATCTGATGTCAATACCCTGACCGTGATTGCCACTGAAAGTTATGAGGAGTTTGCCGAGGCCCTTCAAAAAGAAATTGAAAAGGAAGCAGGTATACGCTTTGGTATTGTTGAGAAGCATCAATTCGCCAGGATTGCAACATCGGTGGACGATGGAACATTCAGCCGCCTTGGAACCAAAAAATCCGAAATCATCTGGACTTATCTTCGAGATCTCGGTTTTATCAATGCGGATGGCGGGGTGAAAGACAGGTTGAGAGTAGCACTGAATAGTGACAGTTTTTTTCTCCCCAAAGATCTCAAGGAGCATCAAGGTGGAGTTGTAGAAACTCTCAAGAAACTTGCCAGCAATATATCTATCAAGAATGCAGATGAGAAGATACCGATCCGGGTACGGAAATCTATTCTTGAAAGTGAGGAATTTAAGGCACTTTGGGATCGTATTAAACACAAAACAATTTACAGAGTTGAATTTGATACTGATCGACTCATTTGTGAATGTGCCAGTGCAATTGAAAATAGCCCGGGCATTGCAAGAGCGAGAGCCCAGTTTCATTTGGCAGAAATCAAGATGGGCAAAGGCGGCGTTCAGGCGAACGAAACATCTACATCGGGGTTTACCAGTATTTTCGAAGACGACATCGAAATTCCTGATCTGCTAACTTATCTTCAAGACAAAACTCAACTTACGCGTAGGAGTCTTGCAAGGATTTTGATCCAGAGTCGTCGCCTTGCCGATCTCAAAAAGAACCCACAAGAATTTCTTGATCTTGTTGTCAAAGCCGTCAATGGCAAGAAAAACCATGCTCTTGTTGATGGCATCAAGTATTTTCGCATTGGCAACGATAGCTATTACGCGCAAGAACTGTTTCAGAATGAAGAACTCACGGGCTACTTCAAGAATACTGTTGCCTCTGAAAAGTCAGTTTTTGATCGTGTATTGTATGATCAGGGGGTCGAAAAGACCTTTGCCGAGGAGCTGGAAAAAAATGAAGCGGTCAAGGTTTTCACCAAACTTCCCCGCTGGTTTAAAATCCGTACACCTCTTGGAACATACAACCCGGATTGGGCTATTGTCATTGAAGACAGGGGCACAGAGAGACTCTACCTTGTCGTGGAAAGCAAGAGCAGTGTTTGGCTTGAGCAGTGGCGCCCCGGCGAATCAGATAAATTCAGATGTGGCGAAAAACACTTTGCTGCATTGAAAATTGACGAAGTTGACAATCCTGCACGATTCATGTCTGCAACCACTGTCAATGATGTGTTGAAGAATCATTCGGATATGAACGCATGACCCATGGCCAGAAAAATACCCGAAAAAGGCAGAGAGTTGATAATAACCATGATTACAGGGATGCCGGCAATCACATGATCGCGAGATAGGGAGACAGAACGTGCGCGTTGGTGCAGTCAACGAAACAGGAAATGAAGAGGGGCGGGTGGCCATCACACCGGATTCGGCACAGCGGATCGGGAAACTTGGTCATGATGTCATTCTGGAACGTGGTGCGGGTCTGCAGGCGGGATTTCCTGATCACGAATATGAAGAGGCCGGTGTCACCCTGGTTTCTGATGACGCGGGTGTTGTCAGTGCAATTGATGTTCTGGTGCGGGTGCGCGAGCCGGATGCCGATGATCTTGCTCGGATGACTGCAGGCCAGACCCTGATTTCCTTCTTCTATCCCGGACGCAATGAGACACTGCTTGCAGAGGCCTGCAATCGCGAGCTGACGGTGGTGGCGATGGATATGGTCCCACGCATCTCGCGCGCGCAGAAAATGGACGCGCTGTCGTCCATGGCCAATATTGCCGGGTACCGGGCTGTTATTGAGGCCAGTGCCGCCTATGGACGTTTCCTGTCTGGTCAGATCACGGCGGCAGGCAAGAATCCGCCTGCCCGTGTTCTGGTCGTTGGAGCCGGAGTCGCCGGCCTCTCGGCCATCGGCACTGCGGTGTCACTGGGGGCGGTTGTCAGGGCGTTCGATGTCCGGCCCGAAGTGGCAGAACAGATCGCTTCGATGGGTGCCGAGTTTCTCTATCTGGACTTTGATGACCGGCAGACGGATGCCGGTGGGTATGCGAAGCCCTCATCACCCGAATTTCGTGAAAAACAACTCGAACTCTTCCATTCAGTTGCACCGGAAACAGACATCCTGATCACAACTGCCCTGATTCCCGGAATGGACGCACCGAAATTATGGCTTGGCGATATGGTCGATGCGATGCCGGTGGGTGCTGTGATTGTTGACCTTGCGGCGGAAGCGGGGGGCAACTGCGAATACACGAGAGTTGGCGAACGTCATGCGACCGGGAATGGTGTGACGATCCTTGGCTACACTGACTTGCCGTCACGGATGCCGAAGATGGCATCGCTGCTGTATGCATCCAACATCACCCAGATGCTCGGTGAGCTGACACCTGAAAAGGATGGCAGGATCGTCGTCAACATGGACGATGATGTGATCAGGGGATCGGTTGTGACCCATCAGGGGGCCGTGACCTATCCGCCTCCTAGGCCCAAAACGGCAGCGATTGCGAAACCGCCCGCCCGCAGGGTATCCGAACCCGACCCTGCCGAGATCGAAGCGGAAAGGGTTCGGCGCCAGACGCGCACTGCCCGGATGCAATCCATGGCCCTGCTTGCCGGAACCCTGATCCTCCTCGGGCTTGGCATGGTCGCACCGGTGAGTTTCATGCAGCACCTGATTGTCTTTATTTTGAGCTGCTTTGTCGGCTATCATGTCATCTGGAATGTCAGCCATGCCCTGCACACCCCGCTCATGTCGATCACCAATGCAATTTCGGGGATCATTGTTGTCGGTGCCATGCTGCAGATCGTCTCCGGGACCATGACTGTCGTCATCCTGGCGGCGATTTCGGTTCTCATTGCAACAGTGAATATCGTCGGTGGCTTCACTGTGACCAGGCGCATGCTCGCAATGTTCCGAAAAAGTTGAGGATTGACAAGTGACAGGTATTATCACCGCAGCCTATATTTCCGCTGCCATCCTGTTCATTCTGGCTCTTGGAGGTCTCTCCGATCAGGAGCGGGCCAAGCGGGCGATCTGGTACGGTGTTTTTGGTATGGCACTTGCCATGCTGGCCACCGCATTTTCCCTCTTCAGCGGGCCAATTTCTCTGGAATCAATTCCGAATATTGAGATTCTGCTTGCGGTCATTGCCGTGGGTGCGGTTGCCGGGCTGATTGTGGCCTTCCGGGTCCAGATGACGGGGATGCCACAGCTGGTTGCGATCCTTCATTCCTTTGTCGGTCTCGCAGCCGTCTTCATCGGTCTGAATGCCGACATTGTCCTCAATGAGGTATCGGGGCTGCCCGCCTCACCCGAGATTACGGGGTTTGCCGCCCGACTCGCCGAAAAGGATTCCGTCGAGATCATGATTCTCAAGGTTGAGGTTCTTCTCGGGATTTTTATCGGTGCCATTACATTTACAGGTTCAGTGGTTGCCTATGGCAAACTTGCCGGACTGATCTCCGGTTTGCCCCGACAACTGCCCGGTGGGCACATCCTTAACCTCATCATGGCCGTGCTCTGTGTGGTGCTTGGTGCAATGTATCTGGCGGGATCAGACATCTGGACCATTATTGTGATTGCCGTGATTGCAGGTCTGATCGGCTGGCATCTCATCATGGGTATCGGGGGCGCCGACATGCCGGTTGTGGTCTCGATGCTCAACTCCTATTCCGGTTGGGCCGCAGCTGCGATCGGC
>JAPOSK010000605.1:0-5325 GCA_026709725.1 Paracoccaceae bacterium
GGCGCGGCGGCGACAGCCCGACGCCTTGCCTGTCGCCGTGCAGATGGCGTCATCGGCCTCAATATTGCCGCCAACACCGCCAGCGGGGACCCGGAATCCGATTACGCACAGGTCATCACCACCTGCGGTCCATATGTGAACTACCTGACTGTGAATGTTTCATGCCCCAATCAGGACAGCCACTTTGATTTGCGCAATCATGCCACACTCAAACGGGTACTCTCTGCTGTAAAGGAGGCACGCAGCGTTGCCTGTCCTGACATTCCAGTCTTTCTCAAACTGTCGCCCGACCTCTCGGATGCCGATCTCGAGCGGATCGTCAATCTTGCCTGCCGGGCCGAAGTGAGCGGTTTCATCGCGACCAACACGACCCGCCATCGCCCACCGCTCTCCTCTCCCATCCGCTCGGTGACGGGTGGGCTGTCAGGGGTCCCCCTCTTTGATCAATCCACCCGTATCCTGGCAAAGGTCTTCGCCGCCACCAATGGCACAATGCCGATCATTGGCGTTGGCGGCATTGCCAGTGCCGCTGACGCCATAACAAAAATCCGGGCTGGGGCCACTGCACTCCAGATTTATACGGCACTGGTCTACCAGGGCGTCGGCCTGATTGATGCGATTTGTCAGGGTATTGATGTCCATCTGCAGAGCGAAGGGTCCGCCTCAGTTGCCTCAATTGTCGGTCTTGATCACGAGCAATGGCTGACGTGATCCATGCCATTGCCGATCAGGACTGCGCGTCAATCAAGCGTCTGCAGAACATTCCTGATGGCAGCGAGGAGATGGTTTGACCATCGATCCTGATCGGGCTGTTCCCTGATCATTGCGTTGCAAATCTCAAAGATGCCATGTCGAAGTCGTCGTGGTTCGGCAAAGCGCGTTACAAACCAGTCATGCTTTCTTGTGACATGGTAGGGGCGGTTGTACGCAATCTCTGCCTCCGGCAATCTCTGGCGCAATGTTTCGAGCAGAATGCGCGCTGTCAAAAAATCCTGTCGATAGAGGATGCCGGCGTGCCAAGGGCGGACAGTGTCCTGATATGTGCGCGTGAAACTGTGAATTGAGAAACTGATCCTGCGCGGACAGGCCTTGAAAACCGCTTCAATTGCCTCGGCGTAGGGTTTGAATACCGCACGATGACGCATGGCTTTCTCGATGTCGGTGAGGTTTGTATTTCCCGGCACAGGAACCCCGTCACTTTCCGTCGGGATAGCATCAGGTGATGTGTGATCGCGATTGCAATCATAGACAAGGCGTGAATAGTTCTGCAGAACAAGCGGAGCATCAAGCAAATCGGCAAGGCGACGGGCAATCGGGGCAACGCCAATATCCAGGGCGATGTGGGAGGACATGACCTCAGCCGCCAGACCAAGCCCGTCGACAGATTTGGGCAGCATATTCCCCGCATGCTCACAGATGAGGACCACATTTGATGCGCTTGCAGCATTGACAATTGTTACGGGTTCCGGGTCGCCTTCGGCAAGCAGGTTCACACCGCCCTCCTGGTGACATTCGCTCACACCGGCACTGATTTGCATCCCCGGGGATTACCTGCGTTCCAGTGCAGACCTGATCTCTTTCATTTCGGTCTGCAAGGTCTTCATCCGCTCAAGCAGAACGGACATCTCAGCCTCACTCACCGTATGAATCTGTTCCTGCAATGCTTCTGTTTCAACCTTGGTCATTTCTGTCATGGCATTCACAATGACGGCGATAAAGAGATTGATCACTGCAAAACTGGTGATGAGAATAAAAGGGACAAAAGCGAGCCATGCGTATGGGTAGATCTCCATAACCGGCCGCACGATCCCCATCGACCAGCTCTCAAGTGTCATGATCTGGAACAATGAGTACATGCTTTTGCCGATCGTCCCGAACCAGTCCGGAAATGCGGCGCCGTAGAGTTTTGTCACCATGACACCGAAAATGTAGTAGACAATCAGTAAAAGTGCCACGACACTGGCCATTCCGGGAATTGCGGCCATGAGAGCCGACACCACACGCCGCATTGATGGGATGATCGTAATCAGCCTGAATGCGCGCAGGATTCGCAGTGACCGCAGCACGGCAAGTGCCCCATTGGATGGCACCAGCGCGATTCCAACGATCACAAAATCAAAGATGTTCCAGCCGCTGGTGAAGAAGCGCCAGCTGTAGGCAAAGATTTTGGCCAGCAGTTCAAGAACAAAAATCGCCAGGATGATCTGATCGGCAATCAGGAGAAGATGGCCAACGCGTCCCGTGACGTGCGCGGATGTTTCAAGGCCCAATGTGATGGCATTGAGGACAATCAGTGCGGTTATAAACCGCACGACCAGGGGACTCTCCACAATCTTGCCCACCTTGCAGCGAGCGCGATTGAGCACGGATGTTGGCTCAGGCAAGGCAATCATGAGTTCAGTATCTTCGGACTGGCCCGCCTTTCATCACCATTTTTCAACACACACAGACAATATCAGGCCGAAGATGTATCGTCCGACCATTTCCGCTGGCATCTGGATCATGGGCACACATCAGGCTTCTTTTGCCCGTTTTGGTTCAGCCGCTTCAGGCCCGGTCATCCACCGCAGGACAGAATACGCAATGATGCCCGAAATGAGTGAACCGGACAGGACACCGAGACGGACAAACTCCTGCTGTTGAGGGTCTGCAAAAGCGAGAGTGCCGATAAACAGACTCATCGTGAAGCCAATGCCGGCAAGTGCTGAACCCCCATAGATCTGAAGCCAGCCCACACCTTCCGGCAGACGACAGAGGCCAAGACGCACACCAACCCAGGTGAAGCCAAAGACCCCGATCTGTTTTCCGACCAGAAGACCGAGAGCGATGCCAATGGGGATCGGTGAGAAGAAGTCATTCAGGGTAATGCCAGCCAGACTCACTCCGGCATTGGCAAATGCGAAGACCGGCATCACCATCAGCGCGACAAACCCATGCAGGGCATGTTCTGCCCTGATCAGGGGGGGTGTTGTGCTGTCATCATCGGTGCGCAGGGGAATACAGAAAGCGATGATCACGCCAGCCAGGGTCGCGTGGACTCCCGACTTGAGGACTGCCACCCACATTATGGTCCCCACCAGAACGAAGGGAAGCATACGGGTCACGCCGCTGAGATTCAGAGCCAGCAATGCGGCAGTGCCGATTCCTGCGATTGCCAGTGACGAGAGCGACAGCTCCGCGGTGTAGAAGAGCGCAATGATGATGATGGCACCGAGATCATCGATCACCGCCAGGGCAAGCACAAAAATCTTCAGCCCGATGGGAACCCGGCTTCCAAGCAGAGCGAGAATACCCACCGCAAAAGCAATATCTGTCGCAGCAGGGATCGCCCACCCCCGGATGGATTCCGGATCGTTGTAGTTGAAGGCAATGTAGATGAGTGCCGGCACAAGCATGCCGCCAATTGCCGCCAGGACTGGCAGAATGGCCTGTTGGGCAGAGGACAGGTTGCCCTGGACCAATTCGCGCTTGATCTCCAGCCCGACCAGCAAAAAGAACATCGCCATCAACCCGTCATTGATCCACAGCAGCATGGGCTTTTTGATCGAGAGCTCTCCAACCTGGACCACAATGGGAATGTCCAGCAGCTTGTCATACAGAAAGGCAAGAGGGGAATTGTTCATGATCAGGGCAAGGACAGCTGCCAGCATCAGCAGGACACCTCCCGCCGCCTCATGTTTCAACAGAGTCTGCAATCGCTCAATCACGTCCCTCATCCTCTCCGCACAAAAAAATTCCCAGCCGGTATCATTCCGCACCGGTCGTTCAGGGGCGATTTATCGTAAACTCCGGATAGATACCAATGGACCGGGCGCACTGCCGGAGTCGCCTGGATTCAGGGGCTGAACAGTCTTCGGGCAGCACGAATCCGGCAGAATCCGTGATGCTGACCGTGGATTCCGCGACCGCTCGGGTGGGTGGACCGGTTTCCACGGTACGGCCCGGGCTGTGTGCACGGCAAGATCATGGAGTCGATTGCGTCCTGTTGAATGGCACGGGCCCTGGAGATCGCGGGAAGCGTCACACAGTTCGACTGCCACGATGACATCCATCGCCATCGATCCGGTGCCTGATGTCGTGGACATTATCCGGTCGGGTTTCCGCGTAACGGTGGGCACCGCACCGGGCAGCGACCGTCACCGGAAACGGGCATGAAGGCCTATGGCCGTTGCCCGCCCGATGGGCGGGCGGCCGATATCACGGCAACTGATGAATCCCGTTCTCGGCAATCGTGTCATCGTACAGGCCAGGATTGATGTTCAGTTCGACACGCCTGACAAATTCGAGGTCTCGTGCGGGAATGGCCCGGGAGGTTGCGATGCAGAGGGAGCCGGGACTGTCCTCGGCCATGGAATTCCCTATCCGATCCATCCAGCCACAGAGGTCCTCTGTATGATCTGCGGACACCGATGGCCTGTCCGCAGTACCAGCCGTAAAAAGTGCCAGACCAGCATACGATACCGGTTCCGCGTCTTCAATGTCCTCACCGTTCCCGACTCCTCCAGAATCCGACTGGGGGGCTGTCGCCGGATTCTGTGCATGCAGAACAGCAACCGGGCCCACCGCCTGCTGCAATGCCGGGGGATCGGATGTGTCGCACAGGCCCGAGTTTTCGACAGACTCATATTCGTAGAGATATTCGGGCCAGTATTCAAAAGCGCGGATCGGGTTGAAGAGAAAACGGGGATTGCCAGCCACCACGTCAATGGCGGAGAGCTCGACTGCACGGGCTGCCGGGGTAACCCTATCTGCTTCCAAATGTCTGACTGCCGGATCCGGATAGGGAGTAGTGGTGATGATGGTCATCCCATCCTGATCGAGTCGAACGATGTCGGGACGGAGATCCTGAGCGCACGAAGCTGTCGCTGCAACCAGCAGTGCCAGGACAGCAGGGAAAATCCTGTTCATGGCGTTCCCACAATAACGTTGTCGATGACGGTCTGGACAAAACTGGGCAGCAGGAATCCCGAGAGGCAGAGTCTGGTTGGGCCCGACTTTTTGTTGCGATAGCTGACGAGGAAGCCAAACCGGAATGCTGCAGGCAGGAGAACCACCTGATCAGGGCCGCAACAAGTCATTTTTGGATGATTAAATCGTCTGCAACGGGCTCTGGATGGTTGCGGCTTGAGGACTATCGGGGGCGTCCTGTCCACGCACTGAACCCGGCACACAGTTCCCCATCCGCGATCAGAAACGGACACGATACCCGACAGATTCTTGAATCCGCATCCGTGATCGTGTGCGTTCACAAAAGAGCGGAGCTCACCCGCCGGGTGACCGCGCTGCTCCATGAAATCGCACTTCCTTTCACCATCAGATCCGATT
>JAPOSK010000605.1:5335-5977 GCA_026709725.1 Paracoccaceae bacterium
GATCCGATTTCCGGACCCTGGCCCATGACGTTCCGTAACCAGAGTTGTCATGGCACGATTGATAGTACGCGCATTCCGATGAAGGCTGCATAGCCAGCCGCAAGCAGGAAACCGGTCATTCGACCAATCGGTCGGCCCCATAGCATCATGACAGAAAGCATAAGCGTTGTTGCCACAAGGATTGGCAGATCTATGGCAAGCAAATCATCGGAAATGGGCAACGGAGCGACGAGGGCAGTCAGTCCGGCAATACCGGAAATGTTGAAAAGATTGCTCCCGATAACATTGCCGAAACAGAGTTGTGTGTTGCGCTGCCAGGCGGCGGTAAATGTCGTGGCCATCTCGGGCAGGGAAGTCCCGATGGCGATCACCGTCAGACCGATTATCTCATTGGGAATGCCCAGTTGCTCAGCGAGACCGACCGAACCGCTGACAAGGAGTTCGGAGCCGCCCAGTATCGCAGCAAAGCCGACAATGAGAAAGAGAGTGATCATACCGGCCCCAATGGCCTGGATGGCAGGGGCATCACCCTCCACAGCAAACGCTTCGGACCTTTGATTGGCAGCAAGGGCAATGTAGCCGAGGAGCAGAATGATCATGATCAATCCATGCCACCAGTCAATCTGTCCCTGGCTGAAACCA
>JAPOSK010000287.1 GCA_026709725.1 Paracoccaceae bacterium
CCGAAATCAACGGCCATGGAGCGGGTCAGCATGTGCAGACCGCCTTTTGCGCTTGCATAGGCCGCAGACCGTGGAACCGCAAAGAAGCACTGGGTCGAGAGCGTATTGACAATTGATGCATCTGTCGATTGCCTGAGATGGGGAAGCGCAGCACGCGTGACCCGCAGAGCACCCATGAGATTGATGTTCAGGATCTCGGCAAAGCGCCCATCCGTCACCGATCCCGCATCGCTGATATCAAGGATTGCGGCATTGTTCACAAGACCATCAAGCGCTGGCCAGTCAGCGAGTTCTTCCATCGCCGCCTCAATGCTTGCGGAGCAGCCGACATCAAGTGCGGATATCCTCAACATGTCCGGCGGTGCGCCAATCCGATCCGCAGCTCTGAGGAGAGCCCCCGCATCGCTGTCCGTTGCCATGACCGATGCCCCTTCCCTGACCGCAGCGCCGACAATGGCCAGGCCAATACCGCGCGCGGCCCCTGTGACCAGGATATGACGGCCGTCAAGACGCATGACCGCTCCACGACACGGCAGACACCGCCCGCGCTCTTTTTATGTCACTCCAGCTGGTTCGGCAGCCATCACCACATGCACGGAACCGTGCAGCCTCTTCATGAATGGCCGCGCTGACATCCCTTGCCTCATCATCGGTTAGGTTGCAGGGATCGAGATAGATCTCCTGCCGTTCAACCAGATCGTCGCGCACCACGATGGATGGCGACCTCCTGCGAAGTCGATCCGCCAGCTCCCATGCATGAAACCCGGCACTGCCGGCATCGATATCGATTCTGGCCCGCCGGATCGGATTGCCTGTCCAGTCGTCGTGCCGGGACAGGGTCAATCCCGGAATTGGAGCCAATTCGGTGATCCAGGACGCAACGCGCGCGTCCTCTTCCATTCCGGCAGCCTCGTGATCACGCTCTTCCCATGACTCGAGTGCCGCCATCGCACCCGTGACACTCTCCTTTCCCGCCTTCATCACGCGCCCGATACCGAAATGCTGGAGATAGGTGGCCCGGATGAGTTCAGCGGCTCCGGCGACAATTCCGCTCGTTACACCGGAAAGGAACTTGTGACCGGAATAAATCGCAACACTCGCGCCGTGTGCAATCGGTCCGGTCAGATCGTATTCGGAAGCCATGTCAACAATGACGGGGACATCATGCTCCCGGCACAGGGCGATAAAGACATCAATCGGCATCTCGTTCTCACGCACTGTGTGATGCGAGACGACATAGAACGCGGCGGCGGCCCCCTCCTCAAGCGCCGCTTCAAGGTGCCATGTCTCGCACGCGGCAGCAGTGCCGATCGGGATCACCTCGGCACCGGTGAGACGGATTGCCTGATCGACCGGGGCTCCGTAGTTTACCATATGTCCTGCCGGCAGGAGCACACGCCGTGCACCGGTCACGGCGGGCAGGGCTTCGATTCGTGCAAGATTGCAACCCGTCAGTGTTGCCGCAACGGTCTGGACCATTGCCGCTGCCGAGCAGGATGTCACACAGCCGGCTTCGGCACCGGTCAGGCGGGCAATGACGGCACCCGCCCGGGACTGAAGCTCATCCATGTTGACAAAGGAGGCAAGAATCCCGTTGACAATGCGACGGATGTCTTTTGGCACGCGCGCGGCGCCGATACCGGTCATCGTGCCGGAGGCATTGATGACGGGCGTCAGGTCCCAGCGAGAGAAAGGGTCATGTGTCACGCCAGGCACTCTCCTGTCGATGAATGGAACGTGTGGAGCATCCCCGGGCGCACGGTCAACGACACCCTTGCTCCCTGGGCAATCCTGTGATGCACCTCCCCATCGGTACGCACATTCAGCTTGATGCCGCGCAGCGTGCGGACATGCAGGTGCGCTTCGTGACCAAGGTTTTCGATACGAAGCACATGCGCATCACCAATGCGTGTCCCCTCAGCCTCTGAATTCACGAGGATGTGCTCCGGGCGCACTCCAACGGTGACGGCCGCACCATGCGCCGGACCGTCAGTGGGTTCGGCATCGGCAAGCAGGTCTCTGGCGGGCATGAGATTCATGCGCGGACTGCCGATGAATCCCGCGACAAATGTATTGGCGGGGCGCTCGTAGAGATCCGCCGGCGCACCAATTTGCAGAATCTCACCCTTGTTCATCACCGCAATCCGGTCTCCCATCGTCATCGCTTCAACCTGGTCATGGGTCACATAGACAGTTGTCGTTGAGAGATTTGCCTGCATTTCAGAGATTTCACCACGCATTTGCACACGCAGCTCGGCATCAAGATTTGACAATGGCTCATCGAAGAGAAACGCATCCGGCCGCCGGATCATCGCCCGCCCGAGCGCCACTCTCTGCGCCTGCCCGCCGGACAGCTGTCCCGGCTTCCTGTCAAGCAGCGAATCAAGGCCGAGCATTCCGGCGACACGGGCGACTTCGTGATCGACAACCGTGGCCCGGGTTTTTCTGAGCTTGAGCCCGAATGACAGGTTCTGACGGACAGACATGTTGGGAAAGAGCGCGTAGGACTGGAACACCATCGAGATGTTCCGTTCGGCGGCCGTCATGCTGTTCGCCCGCTTCCCGCCATTATGCAGGTCGCCGCCCGTCATCCGCTCAAGCCCGGCAATCATTCGCAGAGTCGTTGATTTCGCGCATCCGGACGGTCCGACCAGAACGATAAATTCACCATCCTCAACATGCAGATTAAGGTTGTGAATCACTTCGACATCACCGAATTTCTTGTGGGCATTGGTGAACCGTATGTCGCTCATGCCGATGGTCTCCAGTCGGGTGATATCGAGACAATCGCCTCGATTTCAACTGTGATATTGCCCGGCAATGATCCCATGCCGACAGCGGCGCGCGCATGTCGGCCACGAGGACCGAAAACCTCACACAAGAGGTCGGAACATCCGTTAAGGACGATCGGATGATCCGCAAAACCGGGAACGGCATTCACCATTCCGAAAACACGCCGAACCTGGCTGATATGGTCAAGTGATCCAAGGATCTCACGCATGGCCGCGATCAGGACGAGACCGGTGCGGTGCGCGTGATATACGGCATCTTCTGTACTGACATCACAGCCGACCCTGCCGGTCGCAAGCGTGCCGTCCTCCATGACTGGGCCCTGTCCTGAGAGATAGAGTGTTGTTCCGTCAATTGACCCGAGTTCGAAGTTTCCCACCGGCCGCGGGATCGCCGGCAGGGTCAGACCGAGAGCAGACAGTCGATCATCGGGAGACTCATTGCCTGGGACACCCGGTCTTGACATCATCGGACACTGGCCTCCTCAATTCGCTTTCTGGCCTCATCCAGAAACGCATCCGTGACATCGAATTCATGGGCGATACCATAAGGAAGATGCTGGCTGTGCACAAATTCACGAAGACCCTTCAGCGCTGCGAAGACATCATTCCACGCAATTCCCATCGCGTGCGGGCGAATATCAAGGCCGAGATGGACGACCGCCGACAGCAGCTCCTCGACCCTCTGCCCATGCATCATGGCACCGATAACGAGCCCAAGGCAGACCACCTGTCCGTGAAGAAATGTCTTTCGGCACCGGGCTTCGAGCGCGTAGAAAATGAAGTGCTCAACGCCTTCGATATGTCGGGGATTCCAGCCTGTTCCATGGTAGGACGCCCCACCCCACTTGAGCGCATCGACCAGAATTTCAATTCCGCGCGGTGTAAGCGATCTGATCTCATCGATCCCGACCAGGGCGGCCTCGGCCTTGGCAAGGGAAATCCGGGCAAGGCTCTCATCATAGGGCCACTTTGCTTCACATTTGCCCCGCATGTCAGCGAAGCGCCAGTCCATCACGCCCGTTATGAAGCAGAGCACATCGCCGATACCGCCGATGTTCAGGGCACGGGGTGCTGCCTCAATGATGTCAAGATCAACATACACTGTCTCCGGAACTGCCCACCCGACATAGTTTATGATGTGATTGTGACGAACACCGGACCGGTGACCGAACACCGCATCGACAGACAGTGAAGTGGGAAACTGAAAGAGCGGGAGATTTGACCGCCAGGCAAAATATTTGGCGGCGTCCACCGCCTGCCCGCCGCCAAGTCCGATGATTGATGCGATCCTGTCGAGCCGGGCAAGATCGTCTTCCAGCCTGGATCGTTCCATCGACACGACAAAATACGGGTCCGCATCGGGCAGGCTGTCGATGAAAAGCGGCCAGAGATCAGCCATTGTGACAACCAGCATTCTCGGGCAGGCAAAGTTCGGAACCTCCGCCAGCAGGTTGCGGCCAAGGACCGTTGGAAATTGTGCAATATCGACCTCCCTGAATGGCATTGACTATCCCTTGACCGCACCAAACGTTAAGCCCCTGACGATGTGCTTCTGGGCGACAAGAGCGAAAAGCAGCATCGGGATGATGGCGATGATCGAGGCCCCTGTCATCGCGCCCCAATCAAGCGCGGCATAGCCGCGAAAACCGGTCACCCCAAGCGTCACGGTCTGTGCCTTTGAAAAGGTCAGCCCCAGAGCGATTGCAAGCTCGTTCCAGATCCAGATTGCGTTCAGGATGGCTGTGGCGGCCATTCCGGGAAGAGTGCACGGGATGTAGATCCTTGCCAGGATATGCAGATGGCTTGCACCCTCAATGCGTGCAGCCTCATCGATGGCAGGATTGATTTCACGAAAAAACGAGCTGAGAAGCCAGATCGACAATGGCAGAACATGAACCTGATACATCAGCGCGAGGCCGACATGCGTGTCATAAAGCCCGGTCCACTGATACAGTGAAAACATCGGCAGAACGAACAGGAATTCGGGCAGCATGTAGGCCAGAATCAACCAGATGCCAACGAGACTGCGCCCACGCACTTTCATGCGGACAATGGCGTAGGCTGTCGGGATTGCAAGTGCCAGTGAAAGCAGAACACCGGAACCGGTGACGATCACCGAATTCAGGAAGGTGTATTTGAAGGTCTCATGCGTCCAGAGCTTGAGATAGTTGGCGGCAGTTGGATCAAAAATCCAGAGAGGCGGATTGGCCAGACCGTCGCGTCTTGTTTTCAGTGATGTCGCCAGGACCCAATAGACGGGAAACAGGCTGAAAAGCACCATGGCTCCGGTGAAAATGCATGCCCAGCCAAGCGAGAACTGCTCCCGAAGGCGTCCGCCCCGCCTCACCGGTCTTTCTCCGTCCGTCCCTGCAGTGTCTGCAGGGCAAGGGCCACAGCGAGGATGAGGATTGAAAACAGGACCATCGTCGCCATCGCCTTGCCGATCTGCTGGTAGCTGTAGGCCGTGCGGTAGACGAATGTCTGCACAACTTCCGTTGCCAGCCCGGGGCCACCGCCGGTGGTGCCGAAAACGATATCAAACACCTTCAGCGTATCAATGGCCCGGATGATGATCACCATGATCAGCAGTGACTGCAACATCGGAAACTTGATGTGCCAGAAGATCACAGGTTCACTCGCTCCCTCAACACGGGCGGCCTCAACGGGGTCACGGGGAAGGCCGCGCAATCCCGCCAGCATGATGATGAACACAAAGGCTGTCTGCCACCAGACATCGACGGCGATAATGGATGGCATCGCCGTTGCCGCAGTGCCGTAGAATGCTGATGGAGCAAACCCGAATGCGCCCAGCATATGATTCACAATGCCGAGAAAGGGATCGAACATCACCTTGGACATCAGGGCGACCACAATACCGGAGACCATGAGCGGCACCATGATCAGTGCACGGATGATGTCGGTCCGGATCACCAGCTTGTCAACCTGGACCGCAAGGTAGAAACCCAGCGTGATCTCGATTGCGGTGGCGCATATTGCAAAAAGCACGGTGTTGCGCATGACGATCCAGAACTCACCGTCACGCAGCAGTTCAGCGTAATTTGACAGACCGACAAAATCGAACTGGTGACCCCAGTTCCAGTTTGTCAGCGAAACAGCCAGGCCGAATCCAACCGGATAGAGCGAGGTCAGCGCAAGCACCACAAGGCAGGGCAG
>JAPOSK010000616.1:0-1685 GCA_026709725.1 Paracoccaceae bacterium
ACTGCGAGAGACTGATCAACGGCCCGGGGCATCGCCGGAAACGCGGCGGTCTCCCGGCCAACTGGAAGAATGCCCCGGTTGGATCCCTCTGGGGCTGTCCATGACGGCCCGTTCACATGACAGGGATGATGGGGGCGATGCTGCTGGGCTTTGCCACGTGCTGTGCGGCCTTCGTCAGCACTGCGCTGGCCCGCATTGCTGATTGTTGCATGGCTGGGCCGACTGCATGCAACCGGGCCGCATCCATCATGCCTGTCATCGGGTCTCCCGGAAACCGATCGGCAAATGGAAGCCGCTTGAGCCCGCCTAGGAGGTCCTTCCGCGGGGTGGCTTAAGTTAATAGACCTCAAAACCTAAGTTAATGCCATTGCCTGGGCCCCGGCAGGTCGCGGCGGACCCTGAGCCGGGCCGGCATGCCCGGAGGGGGCCGGAATGTCATGGATGGGCCACCGTGGGGCGTGATGGCCGGGTCCTCGAATATGATGGTGAAGGGAAGCGCGGTTTTGTGTCGCATTGCATTCACCCGGTGGGTTAACAGTGATATGATGAATCCTACACTGGAACTGGTGCAGATTCAGGGATTGACCGGGTCTTTGCCCTGTTTCTGATCGCTGATTGGGGGGGGCAGGGAGCGTCGGGATATGCTAGTAAAGGTCAGCCATAGGAGAATCACTCCCCATCAGATGTTACAACTTGAGCAGGAGAGGAAAGTCGCTTAAATGCAGCAGATGAGGCAGCGCCGTTCTGCGAAGTTTCAGCAGAGAGCGGCATTCCTGTTGGGTCTGCCAACCCGGTGGCCGATCTGCAACTGATCAGTATGTTGAAATGACTGGAAACAGGAAGCACATATGGATGTCAAAGACCTCACCGACACGCTGAAATCCCGTCTCAACGGACCTGTTTTCTTTCCGTTTCTGTTCGCGTTTGTCGCCGTGAACTGGAAGGCGCTCTTATTCTTGGCATTCCACGATGGCACGATCCAGGAACGAGTCGCTGGATTTGAAAGTCACGTGTCGCTGTGGAGCATGCTCTTTTGGCCCGCCTTCATCGGTTTCGCCCTAATATGCTTGATTCCTTACCCCCGGTGGTTGATTTCCTCAATCACCGGCAAGGCGGTTCGTGGCAAGGCACGAATGGATGCCCGTACGCTTCAGGCAACAGAAAATGCCGTGCTGGATGGGCAAATGGAAACGAACGAGAAGCGCTTGAAGATCACGCAACAAGAGCAGAAAACAAGGGCTTAAAAACTCGAACCCAAAGAGAAGAAAGTGACCCAAGCCAATCATCAGGAGAAAGCGCAGATGGCTGGATTCCCGGTAACGTATGGGCAGAAAGGATCAGTGCCGCAAGCGTTGAGGAGGCAAGAAAACTCGGGGCCGAGTCTGGGAAGAAGGTTCTGTTTGTTTTTCAGGATGAAAGCCCTAACGCTGCCAATAATATGGAACATGCGACAAAGTATTTCTTTGATTACAGTGAAACCCGAAGGATATTCACTGATAATTTCATTTTGTGCTTGACGCAAACTGATCAAATGCCCGCCGATGTAATAAATCACCTAAACGACTCCATCTCAAAAGAGGGACCAATCTTTGTCGTTGAAAGTCAAGATGATCCGCGAACGATAGAGAATGACGGTCGTCTTGTAGCGAATCCGAATGAGGGGCTGAGACCGGTTAATCTATGGG
>JAPOSK010000616.1:1695-2414 GCA_026709725.1 Paracoccaceae bacterium
CCTTGTCGGTGAAAGGCCAAGAGGCCCCCCGACCGGAAGAAAACGCCGGTCGCTTGTAGCGAATCCAGATGAGGGGCTCAGAACTGTTAACCTATGGCTGACGCTAAGTGATTTGCTTCAGGAGATTGAACAATCCCATTCCTGACCACAGGCAACGCGACCCGCAAGCCCGACCTCATCGCCGCACCCTCAAACCATGGAAATCAGCTTGTGTTTGAAGAAGAAAGGAAACATCTGGAACAACAGCTCTGGAAGATCGCAAACGGACTTCGCAGCAAGATGGATGCCGATGAGCTCCGCGATTACACCCTTGCCTTCATCTTCTACAAATACCTCTCCGAGAGGCAGCACATGTCCGACAGTCCGATCCCGGTTCGGGGTGATCTTGCAAGTTTGGGAGGGTTCCGTTCTCTGTTTCGGTTGTGGCATTCGTTTTGTACACGTTTCCGTGCGCGCTCCCCTTGCCGCTCCTGATCGAGCGGCTGCAGGCTTTTTCCGTAACAGGGCGGGTGGGGAAACAGTGATGACTGAAAACATCTGGCCGGCTGGCAGGCGATCTGGTTCGCACAGTGCCTGTCGACCGCGTTGCGGTCGTTGCTCCTCAGGCTGGAAGAGGGGCGATAAAAATGCTGGCGTTCCCATTTGGCATGTGACATACTTCCGGCATGATGTTGGCCCTGGCCCTAACCCTGCCCGTCAGATTTCCCGCGCCCCCCAGA
>JAPOSK010000616.1:2424-5949 GCA_026709725.1 Paracoccaceae bacterium
ACATACTTGGCGCATGATGATGCGCCATGACATAACCCTGCCCGTCCAGATTGCAGAGACTCCCGAAGGGTTTTCTCCTGCCGAAGTTGAGACCCGCCTGGCGACATTGGCAGAACAAGCATTCTTTGACACCTTGATGGACAGGCATCATTATCTTGGGTTTCGCCGACCCGTGGCCAGAGGCTTGCGCTACATTGCCACTTGGCGGGGCCGGTGGGTCGCACTGGCCGCTTGGCAAGAGGGGGCTTTCAAATGCCAACCGCGTGATCAGTGGATTGGCTGGGAACCGAATGTACAGTTCCAGAGACTCAACCTCATTGCCAACAACACACGGTTTCTGGTGTTGGCCAAGCGCGGCGTCTTGCCAAACCTCGCATCACATTTTCTTGCAAACATGACACGCCGACTGTGTGATGACTGGCTGGCGGCCCATGGCACACCTGTCCTGATTGCCGAGACCTTTTGTGATCCGGCCCGGTTTCCGGCCGCCATGTACCGCTCTACAAATTGGCACTGTCTGGGTCTGACAAAGGGGTATGCCCGCGTCAATGGTCGTTATGCGGATGGTGATGGCAAGCCCAAGCAGATTTTTGTGCATGCTTTGCGCCGTAATGCCCGGCGGTTTTTGGCGGATCCACATCCATTGCCGGAAACCGTTGTACCACCAAGCGGACCAGACATTGCGACACGGCGTCTCGACACAATGCGGTCTGTCTATACCGGAATACGAACCGCCACGAATTGTTCCCGAGCGCGAAACTGTCGGCACAGTCTGGCAACGATCCTCGCCATCCTTGTGTTTGCTGATCATGTCAATATGAAGGGGTGCATTGCAGTGGCTAATTTTGCGTGTTCGCTCGGACAGGATGAGCTTGCGGCAATTGGAGCTTGGAAGAACCCCAAAACCGGGCAATACGAGCCACCATCAAAATCAACTTTCCACCGGGTGGTTTCATCTGTTGATCCCGTGCTTCTTGGGGCGGTGGATGGCCGGTACCTGCTGGAGAGGATCTGAGTCAATGGGAATCGTCAAAGCGATGGCATTGTTGATTGGTGGCTTGATCCTCGGGCACCTTCTCTTCGCCTTGGGTGTGGTTGATTGGGTGGATCGCCTGCCGGGAACGGAGGGTGAGCCGTATTTTGCCGTCCCGACATATCTGAGTTTTGTTGCGGCCCTGCTAACGGCGGTGACCGCTGCTCTCACCGCCTTGGCGATTGGGATCGGAGTTGTGGCTGCCTACACCATCAGCTCCATCAAGGCCGATGCACGCACAGCAGCGCGCGATGAGGTACAAAAATTGACTTCCACCGAAGCCATCAAGGCACATGTCAAGGAGAGTGTCGCACAGATCGCATATGGAGAATCCAGGGGTCTGGAAGATCTTGATGACGATGTCCGTTAACATCACATAAGCAGAGGAGTGAGCAATGTTACCGCAGGAACTGAGTCGAATAGCGGATGAGCAACGGGCAATTCTTGAGTCCCACATCAAGGAACAGCCGATAAAACTCGGACAACTTGCCAAAGAGCTCGGTGTTGCCGTGAAGGTGGCGGTTTTGAATGGCGGCATATCGGGTCAAATTACATGTGAGGATGGCCAGTATACAATTCGGGTCAACCGATATGAATCCCGTGAACGGCAACGGTTCACCATTGCACATGAATTGGCCCACTACCTGCTTCACAAGCCCATCATTGATAAAGAACCCAATGGAATTCAGGATAATGTGCTCTATCGATCTGACAAACCGGACAAGATCGAGTATGAAGCAAACCGGTTGGCGGCCCACATTCTAATGCCGGCTGACAAGGTCAAGGAGGTCATCCAGGGTGAGCATGGCGGAACGTTTGAAGATGATGCCACAGTCGAAAGTCTGGCGGCCCGCTTCAAGGTCTCAAAGGCAGCAATGGGGATTCGGCTTTCCGGCCTACTCACGGGCGCATAGACCTTCCCCATGATTCCGCTCACCAATGACTATGTCCCCACTCTGGCCATTCGCCCCTGCGAGATGAAGGGGCTCGAGTTCTTGGATGATGCCGCCAAAAACAGGATGACCCCATGTTTTCTGCTGGCTCCGTGGGTCAATACCCATGCCCTTGAGCGGGCCATGGACAAAATTGAAAACGTGTTCCCCAATCGGCACTATTTTCTTGACCTTGATCCAGACTATCAGCCGACCAATCCGGAAGCACCGTCCCAACAGGAATGGGCTCAACTGATGGAACCGGATAATGATTATGCCAACTGGGTAGCTTTTGTAAAGAACTACAAGCATGCATGGCCGGTTATTCAGACACAAGGTCAAGACAGGCCCCAGATCCGCAAGCAGATCGAAGCAATGCAGGCCACTGGGCGGCGATACTGCATGCGTATCACAAAGAACGCGTTTCCTGATAATATCGGCGACATTATCGCCGCCTTCGCCGAGGATGGAGCAGCTGACTATGTCATCATTTTGGAAGGTGGTTGGACAGAGAATCCGCTGGGTCTGGCTAGTTGGTTTGGTGGCACAATTACAGGCGTTCTGACGCAAATTGATGCACAGGTTCCCATCGTTGTTTCGTGCACATCCATTCCGAAGGACTATATGCAATACAAAGGCTTGGAGAAAGTTCCATTCAGCAACAGAGAACTTGTGCAACAAGTTGGCAGACAGTCCAACCGGTCCCCGATCATTTATGGTGATTGGGGAAGCACCCGGCCCCGCGAAGTCAGGAGAGGCGGCAGAAAGCCTCTTGAACGGATTGACTACCCGACAAGCAGTACCTGGTACATCGCAAGAAACAAAGACGAGAAATGGACCTTCAAAAAGGCTGCAAAGAAACTTGTCTCCAGCGATGTCTGGAACGGTAAACTCGGCGTCTGGGGCGAAAGAATGATCATGGATACCGATCAGGGCCTAGAGACAGGCATTGACACATATCAAAAAAACATCGCATCAAGAGTCAATATCCATCTGCACCAGCAGGCATATTACGGAAGCGAATCTGCCAAATTCAGCACAGAGGATGACTGGGAAGACTGAGATGTCAGGATCTATTTGCAGATTCTGATTTGGCGCAGGCCCAGCGGCACGGAACAGCAGTTGCAAGACATGGCATGTGCGTGATTTGTGCTTATTCTCGAGTATGGCCGATACGGGGACCACACCCGTCTCAAGCCCTGGATGATCCGGTGCTGGTGCATTCCTCCGCAAGCGAATGCCGACTTCGTGTATGCCATGGAGGATGTCCTCAACACCTGCCAGTGCCACGCCGTGCGCCGCCGGCCCGCTCCCCGTCTCTTCGGATGGAAGGGGCGTCCGGTCGGGCCGCCCCGGGCGGCCCCTCTCCATGACCCCTCCTCCGTGACCATGGGGCGTGATGGTGCGGGCGCCCACGGGGTCCCGTCATGACAGGGGGCCGTCATCATGACAGGGGGAAGGGGCGGACAGGCGCACGGAGGGGGGCGGTGCCGCCCCCCTCTGCATGACAGGCCCCCATCCACAGACACCCGTCGGGCAGGGCGACCCGGCGCCGGACCC
>JAPOSK010000367.1 GCA_026709725.1 Paracoccaceae bacterium
CTTTCATTTATACCTATATAATAAACATCATAATCATTATAAGTCTCGTTGGTTATGATATCCATGACGTATATTGTAATCTCTCTGGTTAGCGCATCTTGGTCAGTAATGTTAGAACTAACAACATCATTATAGTACCTAATTATACTATCAAGGAAATTACTCATATGTGTCTCGTTTGTGGGATCAACATCTCCCGCGTCTATACCTGTGTGAGCAAGCGATTGGACGCCAGAAGAAAAAATAAGCCCTAAGGCAAAAATAATGACTAAAGCCATTTCATATATTCTGCATCTCATCTTAAATATCTCCTTTCTTAAAATTTCTTTGATAATACACATCTCATTTAATCATACACTACCAAGATATGGGGGGGGTAGGCCTTATTTTTCAGGCATTAAAAATCTCCGCTGGCATAATTAAGGAGTAGCCAAAAATCTGTTGGGTCATCCAAGTGATAGTTTACATACGCATTCGTTCCTTCTTCCATCCATCCCCGTTTGTGGTGAAAGAGTTTCGCTATGTTCTGCTCTCCTGGTAATAGAGGATCATTCACTGCAAGTCGGGTCCGGTTAAGATTAAAATTGTTTGCGTTTATTTATAAGCACTGTGTCGCTTTCCTGTGCCGCGGACTTCTAAAGAACCGGGGGCAGATGCGGCTCCGCCCTATCACCACCGGGCGACGATTTCCAACCTGACCGCATGCTCCGCCTCGGCCGTCTCGCTCTCCCTGCGTGTCGCCTTCATTCCGAGCAGCAGGTCGGGCGCGCTCACCATTTCCGGGGTCAGGCGCCAGCCCAGCGTGTAATCTGGCAGACTTCTTGTAAAACCGACCCCGACATGCGGGCTTGTGGTGAAGCGCCCCCCGAAGGTGGGGAAACCATACGACGTCTCCATTTCCCAGCCCGATGCGACTGCGCCGCTCGCACCGTTTCCGAGATTCTCCGGAAACACCTCCGGATTAAGAAGCGCGGTCACGCCCCCGCTTGAAGCCCCGCCGAGGTTCTGCGATATGCTGGCCGAAAAGCCCCGCTTCGTTTCCGGGTGCGGGTCATAGCCAAGGGAAAGCGAGATCCCCCAGTCCTTGAGGTCGTCGTTCTCATGCAGGACAAGCATGCGGCCCTCCAGATTGATGTCAAAGCCGCGGTTCGGATTGGTCCAGTTAATGCTGCCGCCGGCTTCGACGCCGAACCCGGTCTCGGCATCGCCGCCATCATGGCGCAGGCCCATTTCAAGTCCTGGTCTGAGTGCATTCTCCCAGTATCCTTCAAGGCCCAGCAGCAGGCGAGTGACATCGCTTGAGGAGGCTGCAAGGCCCAGGGCAGCCTCCGAGGATGTGCGCGTCCAGAACGCGTCCGAGGTCAGGTCAAGAACAAACCCGCCTTCGTTTTCTGTCAATCGTCCCCGGGTTCCGAGTGCGGCCATGCGCCAGTCAATATCCGTCGTGATGGGGTTTGCGCCATCGGGCGTCAGAGTCATATCGCCGGTACCGAGTCCAAGGGCTCCCCAGACCGTAAGCCGTTCATGTAAGTCCATGGATGCCCAGGGCGTGAGGGCGTTCAGTGTGGTCTCCACTTGGCCCCCGGTCTTTTCATCCTCTATTGCGCCTTCACCTTCATAGCCTCCGTTGCCAGCCGAATGGGTGAAAGTGGCCCCGAAGGTCAGCCGCTCCCGCGTATAATCCACACCCAGCATCCCTGTTGTCACCTCGCCATCTACAGTGACGGGTGTCCCGGTCCGCGCGTCGCGTCCTTCGAAACTCCCATAGGCACCCCGGCCCCAGATCGAGAGGCTGCCGCCACTTGCATCTTGCGGCGTGGTCAGCATGAATCTCCTGCCTTGCAGTATCTCTTCACCCGTCATGCCCTGGGCCTCTGCCTCCTCGGCCCCGATCTCCTCAAAGAGCGCCCGTGTGGCCGTCTCAGGCACCGCGCTCTCGATCGTCTCGTTGGTATGTATCTCCTCCGGGGCTCCGTCGCCAGGGTTTATCCATGACAGTGGCTGTCCAGCCACCGTGACTTCAAGCCCCGGCTCCCGCGGGGCCGCCATGCGGTCGGAAATCGCATCCGTAATCTGGTTTCCCACAGTTCGCCCGAAGCGCGCCAGATAAGCCCCCGGCAGCGGATCGTCGTTCTTGATGGTGCCGATTGCAACCCTGTCGGCGATGGTTGCACCCTCGGCGTTTGACAGCACAAACTCGAAAGTCTCCTCGCCTTCATCATGGGAATCGTCGACTATGCGAACCCGGACGTGCTTCTCTGTCTGGCCGGGGCGGAACTTCAGGTTGACCCGGCGTGCCGTATAGTCCTGTCCGGCCCGTGCCGATACCGGGTGCACGTCGCGCGTCCGGGCCCGCACCTTGACAACCTCTGTCGCAGGCATGTTCAATCGCACCGTGAATCGCATTGTCCCCGAGGCTTCAAGCACCCGCGCATCTTTCACCCAAAGCGCCGGACCCGCCGCCGCGTCGTCGTCGAGTATCGTAATCGCAAGCACGTTGCCCACAGGCACCATGCCCTCTGTTACGCCCTTTGCTCTCGGGGCACTCTCACCCGTGCCGAAGGCGATCCGGATCATACGCTCCTCCGTGTCGTGGTTAGGCCGCGCGATCAGCGTTAGAGTCGCTACCCGTCCGCCCTCTGTGAAAGTTACCTCTGAGTTGCTTCCATTTGCCGTGCGACTCACCTCCGGTCCGTTGTCCCCCGGTGGAAACCTGACGTTCCAGTCCCGTCCTGCCTTGCCACCCTTCATCGTAAACGGCACCATCGCTGTCTCCTCGGCTCCAAGTGCCCGGCTAAGCGTGATGGTGAACTTCACCCTGCCGTTATTCTCCGCCACGGATGTCGCCTCCGCCGCCAGAGAGACCGTCAGCGGCTCGATCTCGACATCCGTTACCGTTACCTTGAAAGCGACCGTGCTTGTACCGCCGGGGTCCGTCGCCTTGAGTGTCGCTTCGTATACATTGTCTCCGTCTGCGTCCGAGGGGGCTTCGTAATCCTGCGCCACGAGCGTCAGTGCCCCGGTCTTGGGGTCAAGTGAAAACCGTGCCGAATCTGTTCCGGATAGCGTCCAGTTCACTGCCCCGGTCACGCCTTCAAGCCACGGGGTCGCCGACCAGGCCACATTCTCCTCAACGCTTGCGTCCTCAAGACCAATGATTGTTAGCGGCGGGCCGGTGCTGTCTATAAGCGCAAAGACAAGGCTGCCCTCCGGCGTTTGGACCTCGTGCTCCGTTGCGCCTTTCACACTCCGGCGCAACTCCCCGAAAGAGACCGTCAGCTCCTCGCGCTCGAATTCCGCATCGTCAACAACCGTCAGAAGAATCTCGGCTGTCTGCGACCCTTCGGTAAAAACCAGCACCGGGCTTGCTTCTGTAAGTGGCGCGTCCTCCGAGACCGTTACCCCTTTGCTGCCATCCGTCACAAGCGCCAGTGTGTAGTCCTCGTTCGGTGTTGCGCCTGAGAAGTCAAGCGTCAGATGAACCCGCTCGCCCGCCTTCATCGCCCGGCCGAGATCAACGGTGAGGGTTGTGCTCTTGCCCTCAAACACCGGCACCAGCAGATTGTTGAAGGGTCCGTTCGCCTGCCCGTCTGATGGAACTGACTCCTCGCTGTTCTGAGGTAGGAGTGCATTAGCCGCCCGCATCTCCGGTGTCAGTGACGGATAGGCGTCAAGATCGATGAACCTGCAAGGCAAGTTACCATTGTGCCTTTGGCCGAGGATCTGGGCGCGGATATTTCCAACCGCCGTACTCGTGCGCACCCCGCCGCCGCTCACAGTGTGCGAGACATCGGTGCACCCCCCCTCACTGGTAGGTAGCTTGCGGACGATCCACACCTTGCGACTGCAGCGCCAGGTTCCGTCGGCCCCTTCCGGGGCGATGAGAAGACTGCAGATCCCCCCGACCACGTCGCTGTCATTGAATGTCAATGTCAGGCTCGCCTGCGCCACCCCGTCCCGTCTCAGCGCCAGCCCGGCCTTGTTGAAGTCCGCCACCGTTGCTGTTACCCTCACCGGTCCGCCGACGGGTCGGTTAGAAAGATGAATGTGGTAATTAAGCGCCTCACCGATTACCACATCCCGGCGGATCCCACGGTAGAAATCGCCCATCGGCATCGGTGGCTTAAGGCTGGGTCCCGACCAGCGACCTGCTGTCCACGTCCCCTCAAACTCAGGCTTGCGCAGTAGCCCGAAAGGCTCGAAAGCCGTCACTTCCGGGGCGTCCAAAACCTCAACGGGCAGATGTACCTGCAGAGAATTATAACGGGAGTCCGTCGAGGATGTCTGGTGAGAGAGTTTAAGCGAGCGGTTCCGATGCATTGCTTCCTCGTCCACGGCCGTCACCGTCACGTTCTGGGCTATGTTCCAGTTGGTGGTGGTGAAGGTAAGCGATGAGGGGCTGACAGTTGCCGCCGTCGTCGTGTCCGAGACGACCGCAATGATTACTGAATGCGTCGGCACTGCGCTCAAACTCACTGTGTAGCTTACGCTTCCGCCATTCTCCGAGAGGCGGAACGACTCTTCTGAGATGACCAGACCGGGCGGTGCACCTTCGTCGTCCGCAATGCTCATGCTGGCCGTAAAGCCCGTCCCTCGGCTCATGCCGCCCCCAAGGTTGCTCTGATCACTAGCCGAGAGCACGCTGTCAGTGGCAAGGGTCGCGGTCAGCGTCTCGTGGTCAGTATCGCCGTCATCGCGGTTCGCAACCGGGGTGAGGGTTACTCTGGCACTCTGCACCGTGTTCATGTCATGGCCCGTGAACACCACATCCGGGCTGTCGCTTGTGGCATCTGTGATGGTCACCCCGTCACCGCTTGCCGACACCGTAAAGTCCGGCGTGGCTGTGCCCGGAAGGTTCGCACCGGTGACGCTTGCCAGATTGACCGGCACTTTCGCCATCTCGTCTGCAAAGAGACGGCGACCGAGGCTGACGGTGATCGTGGCGGTGTCGCTCGCGTTTCCTTCGGTCATGGTCAGGTCGTCCCCGGCAAGCGTGACCTCCGTAGGGTCGTTGTCCGCTATCCAGATCTCCTCGCTTCCCTCGGTCGGGGACACCGTGTAGCCCGACTGACTGCAGTTACTGTCAGATGGGGGCACTACGGTGAACCTGAGATGGCTGTCACGCTCATCTGTGCTGTCGTCCGTCCATGTAACGTTTTGGGTCATGACGGAAGTTGGGTTCGTCCCGGACGGGATGGAAATCGTCTTGTGACCTTCCTGAGCCCCTGCCACGCGGTCGCCGAACTGCTCTGCGATGTTGATGCAGACCGTCAGGGCGGAGGGAGGGGTGGGCGTCGCCGTCACGTTGAAGGTCACAGTGGAGACATCCTCTGTGTAAAGGTCAATCCCGTTCCGGTCCGTTATCCCTTCAACGTCAGGCAGGCTGACAGAAATCACCGGTATGATATCGTTGTCAGTGACTGTGACAGAAACATCCTCGATATCGATCTCGTCATAGTTGGTGTCGGTTGAACTCGCCGTGTGCTCTATCTTGGCCGTCTTGTCGGCACTCTGGTCAGTGGTGTCGTCAACGCCCCTCACAGTCACCGTCTGCGCTGTTGCCCAGCTCTGTGCAGTGAAGGTAAGCGATGAGGGGCTGACAGTTGCCGCCGTCGTCGTGTCTGAGGCGACCGCAATGGTCACCGGATGCGTCGGCTTACTGTCAAGCACCACTGTATAGGTCTCCGTCTGTTCCGATCCCGACGCCTCTGTCACCGTCACGGATGTCGGCGTGACCGTTACCCCCGGGGTTGTTAAGACCTCGCCATTGATGCGGAATTTAAGGCTTGAGGGCTGAAAGTTGTCCCGCCAATTAGTATCAGTCCCGGAATTCGCGCGATAAATATGCGTGTTCTTAATACTCCAGTCGTTGATACCTATTGGATCCTCATTGTCTGATTCGGTATTTCGCCATGTGGTAATCTGATCGGTCCGGGTTCCTGACAC
>JAPOSK010000341.1 GCA_026709725.1 Paracoccaceae bacterium
GCTCAAACGCCCCCATGGCGGGCAGGCGCGATGCATAACCAACCTTGAGAATCGTGTCGCAGGCCTCAGGAGTGACCAGCCCCTGCCCCACGAGAGAGGCAAATTCACGGAGGACGGCCTGCTGGATACGTGCCCACAGAAATCCCGGAATATCGGGACACTCTACGGGTATCTTGCCGGTCACATTCAAAATGCGGGTGACTTCATCCACCGTTGCCCTCGATGTCTCCTTTCCCGGAACAACCTCCACCAATTCAACAAGCTGGGCAGGCTGGGCATAGTGGGCAAGACAAAAATTTCCGGGGCGCTTGAGGACAGACTGCAGTTCGGTTGCGCTCAGCGCCGAGGTCGTCGAAGCCAGAATGGCGGTTTTGGCGGCCACGGCTTCAGCCCGACTTAAGAGAGACTGCTTGAGTGCGATATCCTCAGTGACAGCCTCAATGACAAAGGCGCCGCCCGCAACCGCCTGTGCAAGATCAGTCGTGGTGCCAATCCGTGACAGAACCGCTTCGCGGTCCACTGGTTCCGCCAAGCCCTGCCTGGTCAGAAACTCGAATTCTTCGGCACAGCGCTCCGACGCCGATGCGAGCGATTGGTGTCCCCGCCCCCAGAGAACCACATTGGCCCCACCAAGCGACAGCGACAGCGCGATCTGTCCACCCATCGTTCCTGAACCAAGAACCGCACATCCCGGGAGATCAACCGACATAGTGCCACCCGCCATTGCGGTTTTCGGCCAAACCTCTGGCAACAAAATCCTTCAGGCTCGCATCAATTGAGACAAGGGCCCGCCATTCATGGACCTTGCCCTGATCATCGCAGCAATTGTCACGCAATTGGGCAAAACCGATGCCCGGACTGGCCTTCATATGAGCAACCATTGACACCTCGACCTGATTCATTCGTGCACGGCAATCTGCGACAAGGGCTCTTGCCTCGGAGGCCGACCTGACCTCGTCATGGGCCAAAAGAACCGACTGGACATCCCGTTCAGTGAGAAAGCGTTCCAGCTTGTCAAATGTGGCACGCATCGTGTTGGGATCCTCGTAAAGATAGAGGACGGGATTGAAATCCGGCAACAAAGGATCGGCAATGATCAATGATCGTGTTGAGTGTTCGAAAAATCCGATCTCGCCCATTGAGTGACCAAACACCTCGATCACCTCCAGCGCAACGCCGCCGCCAAGGTCAATCTCATTGCCGTCCTCAACATAACTGTCAATCGGACCTTCGGTCGGCCCCATCCAGTCAAGATATTCTTCGTTCAGGTCAAAATGCTCACCTTCAGGAAATGCATGAACAATGGTTTTTGCATTCAACATGTTATCCGCGACACGATCAGCCCGAGCCTCATGTCCGATGATTTCGCAACCGGTTTCGGTCTTGAGCCAGCCATTGTTGCCGACATGATCCATATGCTCATGCGTCAGCAGCAGAAGATCCAGATCCCGGCGCATCATTCCCAGCTCGTCGAACGCCTGTTCAAGCACGGGCAGGCCAGCATATATTCCACTGTCAATCAGTGCGATCCTTTCTGTGCCGTGAACAAAGAAGACGCGCGTCGCCGTCTTGCCCTCGTGGTCACCCGGAAGACCCATTGTGACTGTGGCAAGAGGACCTGATTGATAACTGATAACGGATTTTGCCATCGTCTGTTCTCCTTATTGACCCGTGAAATGCGGTTCGCGCTTTTCCATGAAGGCGGCGATGCCTTCCTGACCATCTCCGGTTGCATACAACGCCCCGAGGGTGCGCTGCTCCAGTGTCAGTCCTGCACTGAGAGCCGCGTCAAGACCATCATCAACCACACGCTTTGCCTCGCGCAATGCCACCGGTGCCTGGGCAAGCAGGCTCGTGGCAAACTCCATCGCACGGGGCAGCAATGCGTCAGGGGCACAGGCTTCCAGTGCCGCGCCATACTCCACAGCCTCTGCTGCGGTGATCATTCGACCGGTCATCAGGATTTCCTTGGCACGCATCGGACCCACCAGCCGAGGCAGGCGCTGTGTTCCGCCGCCGCCGGGCAGGAGTCCCAGCCTGATCTCGGGCAGACCAAGTTTGGTTCTTTCGTTGACAAAAAGAAAATCACAGCACAGGGCCAGTTCAAATCCACCACCCAGCGCGTAGCCATTCACTGCACAGATCGTCACCTGGGACAGATTGGCAATGGCATCAAATGTCTGTCGCGACCGCCGTTGAAACGCGTCAAAAACCGTCTGCCCAACACCATGATACTCTGCGATATCGGCACCGGCGACAAAGCCGCGCCCGGTTCCGGTGAGGATCAGCAGCCGAATCTCATCATTGCGATTCCCAAGCTCTGCAACATATGTGCCCAATGCCTCCAGAATCTCAAAATTCAAGGCCCCAAGGGCCTCCTCGCGATCAATGCGCACCACCTCGATCATGCCGTGGCGTTCCAGCACGAGGCATTCATGCAGATGTTCCTGTTGCATCAAATTGCTCCACTTGTTTTCAGATCGTTCAGTCTTTCTGTTCCGAAAAACTCGGCCAAAACCTGATCCGTGTGCTCTCCAACCCGGGGCGGGGCATGCCGCAGTGTCACCGGCGTTTCGCTCATGGTGATCGGATTGGCTATAGCCTTGATTTTCCCTGCTTCCGGATGCTCCATCTCGACAAGGCGGTTCGACTTCGCGCTCACCAGTTCGTCCAGAGCCTCACTGGTTCGGCGGATGGGTGCCGCCCATATATCCGCCTTCTCAAAAATGGCCATGAGATCCCTGGTGGTTTTCTGCCTGGTAAGCGCGTCGATGCGCAACTTCACCGCATCGCGTTCAACCCAGGGATCCATGTTCTGCAGGTCATCATCGCCCAGAAGTGACCCCAGGCGGGCAAGCGGACACATGGCGATGGCAACCCAGCCATCCGCGGTTGCATGCGCGCCATACGGGGCATCATTCCAGCAGGTGGCGACACCCGCCTCGGATCGTTCCAGCGTGATATCCTGATTGAGCACCGCGAAGTTTTCCTGCCCCATCACATTGAGTGTTGCAGAATAGAGATTTGTTTCCACCTTCTGGCCCACGCCACGCCTGTCTCTCGCGACCAGGGCACCGAGGATCGCGATCGCGAGAGACTGGGCAGCCGCAAAATCTGCAATTGGCGTACCGCACGCTGTCGGCGGGTCCCCGGCGCGACCTGTGTTGTACATGACCCCCGACATGGCCTGAATCAGCAAATCCTGACCCGGCATCCCTTTTTCAGCCATGGTGCTTCCGGCACCCCATCCCGATCCACTGGCGTAAATTATCCGGGGATTGGCAGCCTTGAAGTCCTCATGGCCAAGCCCCAGCCTGTCCATGACGCCGGTACGGAAATTCTCGACGACCACATCGCAATCCCTGGCCATCTCAAGAAGCAGCCCTCGCCCATCGGGGTGTTTCAGATCCACGGTCACGGATCGTTTATTGCGATTGAATGCGTGAAAAGCTGCGCTGTCTCCCCCCACGAACGCCCCGATCATGGGCATGGACCGCATCCATTCCCCCTTTCCGGGGCGCTCGATCTTGATGACATCCGCCCCCATATCGGCGAGTGTTTGCGTGCAGAGAGGCCCCAGCATCATCTGGGTGAAATCAAGAATGCGTATATCGTCCAATGCGCCCGTCGGCTTTTCCATTGCACATCTCCAATCCGTTATTGCATCTCCAATCCGTTATTGCGGCTTGCGACTTTATGGTAAAGTGATTTACCGGATTGACCCTGTCTTGTGAAGGAAGGGCAAATCATTGCGGAAAGCCGAAACAGGGCGGATGATCTGGTCACAATGGCAGACATCGCAAGAATGGCGGGTGTGTCGCAAGCAGTTGTCTCGCGGGTCATAAACAGGGGCCAGACCCTCAGAATTGGCAAGGAAGCCAGAGCAGGGATTGAGGGAGTCATCAGGGAATTGGGGTATTCTCCCAATGCCGTGGCCCGCGCCCTTGCCTCATCACAACCAAACGCCATCGCAATCGTCATGCATGACATCACCAACCCCGTTTACGGAGAGATCCTGCAGGGTGCACAAAAGGAAGCCGCGCGGTTGGGAAAAACAGTTGTCCTGGGTGATGCATCAATCGGGCAAGACAGCAATCCGGGTCTTGCCAGCCTGATTGGGGGCGGCGGGGTGGATGGGCTGATCCTGCACTATCGACACCCTGATTGCCGGTGCTGCCCGGAACGCCATTCCAATTGTCCTCTTGCAAACGGACATGGACATTGATGCCCATCTTGTTCAATTGCCTGATGAGCATGCCGCATCACTGGCAACCCGACATCTGCTTGAGTTCGGTCATCAAAGAACTGGCTGTCTGGCCACGGCGAAGAATCTGACATTCACCAACGCACGAGTGGCGGGCTGGAGGCGCGCCATGGGCGAGCGTGCCGATGACAGTTTGATCGTCCACGCATCGCGCGATTCGGCAAATGGAAAGGAAGCCACGCGGAGACTGTTCAGGGCCTGCCCGAACATAACTGCGATCGTCTGCCTGAATGTCATCGCAGCGATCGGTGCACTGCGACAGATCAGGGAGATGGGACAGAGGGTGCCGGAAGATGTTTCGGTCATTGCCATTCATGACCTGATCTTTGCTCCTGATCTTATGGTCCCGCTCTCGGTTGTTGCCATGCCATTGAACGAAATGGGCGGGATTGCGGTGAAAACTGTCTGCACACCACCCGAGACTGCCAAAACCACCATATCCATCGACTGCAAGCCCCGGTTGATCCTTCGGGCCAGCACAACCCGACCGGCAGGTCTCCGCTGAACGGTTTGCATGGTGCCCGGCAGGCACCCCGCATCAGTCGCTCTCCACGCCACTGACAGCCCGGGGCCTGATCTATCAATGTAACAGACTTAACCCCGCATCATTTATCTGCATTCTGATGTTCTCCCATGTCCTGATTGCAAACACGCTCTCGGCGAGGGACGGACGGGATCCGGAAGGCTGCGGGCCGGCTCGGCGAGATCCCCACCGCGCCCACCTGACCCCGGACCCTCCCCGGACCCTCTTCCCCAGGCCAGGCCCGCACGCGGGCGGGGACCGGTGTCCCCTGACGGGCGGGAACGGCCCGCACTGACCCCGGAATGGGCATCCGCCAGCACCCCGTCGCCTCCCGGCGGGCGTGAAAATCCCCCGGGGCCGGCGGCGGGCTGGCGGGCGAATCGGGGCGGGAATTCGGGAAAAATGGGCCCCCGCGGCGGATTCGGGCGATTAGGTCGCTGATTTGGGATACCGGAATGATCCTTGACACCCCCATTCCGGCATGCGGGGATGCAGGCCGTGGATCATCCGGGAGTCCTGCCATGCCTGTTCGGGAAACAGTCACACGCCGGGTGGGCCGGAGACGGTACCGGTCGGCCCAACCGGTCCAGTCCGTCCGTATGGCGCGTCAATCAACCTGAGAATTTGCGACAAACAGGGTGAGAATCCGATCCACGGTGTGATCGTCCAGGACATGCGGTGTCTGAACACCCGCCTGCACATTCCCCAGCATCGTCTGCGCCGCGGCCACCGCCTCATCAATCATCGTCGTGAGCAGGGGCAGCCTGGAGAGCGGCTGCCACGGGTGTGCGGGTGTGTCCGTCATGGGGCCTCCTCACGGGTTGCCAGCCGGCTCCACCCGCACCTCCAGCAGGTTGCGCGCTTCGCGCCCACAGACCACCGCGACCAGATGGATGGGTTCCTGGCGGTCCCGGTATCGGTTCGCGTAACCCTTTTCCCGCATCTGGGTGAAGGCCTCGGCCAGCTTCGTTTCAATGTCCGCGTCCGTCTCCGCCATCTTGAACTCGAGGATGAACGCCTGCCCGCCAGTGCGCACCACCATGTCCGCCTGCCCATGGCTGGTGGCCTCCTCGGCGCGCACATCGACACCGATCGCCCGGAAACACATATGCAGCAGACTGGCATACCAGGCCTCATAGCGCG
>JAPOSK010000109.1 GCA_026709725.1 Paracoccaceae bacterium
CCACCGCTGTCTTTGTTACACATGACCAGGAAGAGGCATTCTCGATTTCGGATCGCGTTGCCATTATGGATGCAGGCCGGATTCGCCAGTTTGGTGCCCCTGAGGTCCTCTATCAGCGCCCGGCAGATGCATTTGTCGCCCGCTTTGTTGGCTTCGTCAATCTCGTGCCACTGAGTGTACGCCATCGGCAGGGCGCGATCATTGACGCAGAAGGGCTCGGCGGCATCTCGCTGTCGCTTGATCAGGACAGGCTGGGGCCGATCCCCGACCGCTTCACACTCGCAACCCGCCCCGATGGGCTGCGTGTCCAGGCCGCAGCAGCCACCGAAGGCATTCCGGCCACCACCGGAATCCGAACCTATCTCGGACGCGTTTATCACTATCAGGTCGAGACCCCATGCGGTGATCTTGTTGCCGCAGGCCCCCTCACCCATCCGATTGGGCAAGGCAGTCATGTGCGTCTGATGCCGGACCCTGATCAGTGCTGCATCCTTGCTGATGGCGCGCCTGCATGACCATATGTATCCGGAATGCACTCCTGCTGACATGTGAACCGGACATGCCGGTTATCGATCCGGGTCATGTCCTGATCAGGGATGGTTTGATCCTTGCTGCCGGTGCCGGCTCTGGTCCCGATGATGCACTCATTGAGACGATTGATGCCGATGGCGACATTGTCATGCCGGGCATGGTCAATCCCCACGCTCACCTGCCAATGACGCTCTTCCGCGGACTGGGTGAAGATGTTGATGACCGGTTGTTCCGGTATGTCCTTCCCATGGAACGCAAGTTTGTCTCCCCGCGCATGGTCCGTGTCGGTACAGCACTCGCCGCATGGGAGTCGATCCGGGCCGGCGTGACAACAATTGCCGACATGTACTATCATGAAATCGAGGTTGCTTCTGTTCTGGACGCAGCCGGCCTTCGTGGCATTGTTGGACAGACAATCGCCGATTTCGATCCACCCGATCACAGAACGGTCGATGAAGGCTTTGCCCGGGTTGAGCAGCTTGTTGAGGCATTTGGCGGGCACGCGCGCATTCTCCCGTCAATTGCACCCCATGCACCATACTCAACCGGAGTCTCTGTCCTGGAGCGTGTTGCTCAATGGGCCAGCGACAATCACGATATACCTGTCCAAATTCACCTTGCCGAAATGGACTCTGAAATGGACTGGGCACGCCAGAAATACGGGTGCAGTCCCGTTGACGTTGTCAGGCAGGCAGGCCTCCTCTCGAAGGGTCTGATCGCTGCACACTGCCTTCATGTGGGTGATTCAGACATGCTGCATATGGCAAATGCCGGTGTGGGCGTGGCACACAACGCCCGCTCCAATGCCAAGGCCGGACGCGGAATTGCCCCGGTTGAGGCCCTGCGTCGCAATGGCATTCCGGTTGGCATTGCCACCGATGGCCCCATGAGTGGCAACACGCTTGATCTCTTCGCTCAGTTTGGTGCTGTATCAATGTTTGCCAAGCTTCGGGGCCGCAGTCGCAAACCCATGCCGGCCCGCGAGGTGATTCGCATGGCAACTCTTGAAGGCGCAGAGGTTCTCGGCATGAACAGGGCAATCGGCTCCATTGCCCCGGGCAAGGCTGCCGACCTTATCCGAGTCTCGCTTGCTTCACCCCGGCTTCAGCCGGTTTATGATCCCTATGCCACGCTTGTCTTTGCTGCGACTCCTGAGGATGTTGTTGATGTGATGGTCGCCGGACGCTGGCTGATGCGTGACCGAACAGTCCTGACCCTGGAGCGGGACAGGGTCCTTCGTGATGCCGGGCAGATTGCGCAGGAATTCAGGGCCGAGATGACCCGTATTGATCACCGGGCCTGAAACGACCCATGTGCTCGTATCCCGCCATCACTGAATCGGTGGATAGAGCGGCGTCATCCTGATCCGGGCGTTCTCGGTCTGGAAGTGCCAGCTCGCCGGTCTCCTGTCCGCATTGCGCCGCGCCCGCCACACGGGCCGCCATCTCCCGGCGCCAGTGTCTCCACCGCGCAGGGACGGCAGGGGGATTCCGCTGAACCCTTCAGCGGCATGATCGCGGAGGTGTTCATCGGCACATCTCCCGTTCTCTCTGAGACTTGACGACGTGTTGTTGCCGTCTTGATATGCCGCCTGATTCCTTCCGTCATCCACTTTCAATCATGTCCCGACCACCAACCCCCACCCCATTCACGAACCCCACACCATCACCGTCAGGGATCACCGGTATCAGCAGGGCCGAACTGGAAGAGGAAATCGATATGCCGGGCATGACGGAGGAGTTGCGGAACGCCTTCATGCGCCCGTTCAGGGTCAAAACAGAAAAATGAGCAGGCAGGGAAATTGTTGCTATTGTATATCCCATTCCAAAAGTCCCTGAATTTCCATAATGGATATCAGTTCCGCGGTGCCGGCGTATCTTGAAGCCGGTCAGGAGGAAGATGAGTTGTGCCAAAACGCGAGGGAAACAATCCAAAGCACAGAATTGAGCCTGTACAATGCGTCGGCAAGGACCACATTTCTTGGCTTAGAGAACATGTGCGTTATGTTGGCAGCGCACATCACAAGACAAGTCCAGGCGGATTTTGGTTTCACTCCGCCAACCAGTCCACGGCCAGACAAATCTCTTTGTGATGGCACGGGCCCTGTTTCAAGAACTCAGGCTCAAAGACTTTTTCGCAAGGGAATTGATCGTGCCATGATCAGTAGATGCAGAATTGGAAATTATCCCAAATTCATCTGGGCTGTTGATGAGGAGAGGAGCAACAGAGTCTACGAGGCCAAGCTCGATAAAAACAGCAATCGCTACCATGGCTATGAGTTGGGCAACGATGAGGTGACGATGCGAACGTATGTCATTGATGCATGGAATGCCCGATGCCCAACCCTGTGATGATATCATTTGATTTCCGGCCACTGAATTCCGGCTCACCGGAGGAATGTGCTACATTTGGCCATCTGACCATCAAGATCAACAACCACCTGCTGACGTGCGGTATTGAGGCGGAAAACAACACTGTGTGTGATGGACCGCATGTTTCTGGATATGCGCTTGCCGAATGGTTTGTCTGGAACTGGTGAAGAATCATGTGGGAAATCCCCCGTGCTGCCCCGGGCGTGCACCATACCCGGCATGATTGGGCATTGGCACACCACATCAACACCGCAGGAGACGGTTACCTCTGGCCGTGTATTGAGATCGCATCGGACGGCAGACATGCCACACTGACTTCCAGACCAAGCACGGATATGCACGGAGCACTGTTTCGGTATCTCGGTCTTGAGCATTCGCAGGCCGTGCCTGCACGTGCACTTAAGACGCCATTGACAGATTTGTCCGGGATATGCTGTCACGGTTGAACGACAAAGGCCTTGAAAATACCAATCTCCATTGTCTTTGGCAGGACCTGACGCAGGAGCGGCAACAAAAGGAGATTGCTCGGCACCGCAAGTTCGAAGCTTTGCTTGGTTATGATGCGGATGAAGTCGATGAGGTGCTGATCGCGAACCGCCTTGTGGATGCAAACCGCTTTGGCGATGATGCTTTGGCCGAATTGACCGCAACCGAGACGGGTGGGGCGACTCCCCACAATGGCAGCACTTGGTCCCAAGAAATCGAGGATCAGGCCAGAAGCGGATTTGACATGAATGCAAAAGATGCGCTGTGCCTGGTCAATCCCGATAATATACCGCTATACGGCCATCCTCATGCGTGGAAATTTGGCGAAAGTCTCGCACAGGCATTGCGACAGCAGGAGGATCTTGGCGATCAATGCATCCCGCATGATCGTCTGGCTGCATTCGCGGGGACAGTCAATGACATAATCACCAACTCCTCAAGGCGTGCAGGCAACATTTCATTTGTACTGAATGGAGGCAACGGGTGTGCCAAGCCTGCTCTCAGGCCAGGACGGGTGACTGGTCGACGGTTCGAGCTGGCGAGACTGATCGGCGATCACCTCGTTCACACACAGATCGAGAGCACAAATGAACATCTCTATCCTGCGACAATCTCCCACAGTTATCGACAGAAAATGCAGCGCGCTTTCGCAGCTGAATTCCTGTGCCCTTTCCAGGCTGTCAAGACGATGGTCGGGCATGACCTTTCAGAAGAGAAGCAGGCTGAAGTTGTCAAACACTTCAAGGTGTCTCCGATGACGGTCCGTACACAACTGGTGAACAACAACCTGCTCCATCCTGAAAATGCTCCGGATAGTGTCGGTCGCGGCAGCTCACACCTGGCATTCTGCTGAACTCTTTCGGATATCATGTAACTCCGGGACCCATCTGCGATCATCCGTTCCGGCTCACAAGTTGTGGCTATAAAGACAGCCCGGCACATTGCATCAGGACAACAATTCCGGCGTTGTGCGTCACATCATAATACCCTCTCACAGAAGTGACGCCGATCCTCGAGAGTGCAATCCAGGGGAGAATAGCGCAAACTGTGGAGCAATTGTGTTTTATCTGTGGTGGCACCAGGCTCCATCAGCGATCAAAAATGGAGAAAAACCCGGCAGACCCTTAAATCTGCACCAGTTATGGTGCAGATTCGTGCAAATCGGAATTGACCCACCGGGTCAGTGCAATGCTATATGAAACCGCTCTTCCCTCCAACATCATTGAAGGCAGGCCATCACGCCCCATGGCAGCGTCATCCCCTCCCTCGACATGCTGACCGGGCTGGAGGTTCTCCGCGACCTGCCGCCCAGGGTTACAGGACCAGACCAGGGCACGGACCCGGCACCGCACCTTTCAACAGGACACTGCCCTGACTCCGGCCTGGTGCCGCTGCATCAGGCTGGCCAGTGTGCAGGGAAGAGCGAATGGACTGGATGCGCCGCCGGGAGTTGCCGGGATTCGGGGAATGAACAATATTCTGGCAGCATGAATCAGGCTGCATCCATGATGCAGAACGTGGATCCTGCATTCGTTCAGGTGGCTGGATCGCGGTTTCCACGGTTCAGCCTGAGTTCTGCACATGACAAGAACCTGGAGTTGACTGTGTCCTGTTGAAAGATCCAGAGCACTCGAAAAGCTGCCGACAGGAAAACTGGCCAGGGGTCAGGAATCGCAGAAATCACAAAACAGGTGCAATCAGCGGCAAAGAATGAAGAAATCCATCACTGCCGGGTTTGACAACAGGCGTCCAGGGCAAATCATGCTGAACAGACGAAAGCAATCCTCAGGACATTTCCCTTTGAAATCGCAAATCTATGGGGCCTTGCCCCCACGCCGCCCTGTCACTCACCAACCTTGTAGCGGACAAAGCCGGTGACTGTGATGCCCGCGGCTTTGGCAATGCTGCCAACCGTCTGGTTGGTATCGAAGATGTACTTCTGATTGAGCAGGGCCTGTTCTGAGAGGTACTTCTTGAGCCCGCCCTCAATGATCCTGTCGATAATGTTCTCCGGTTTGCCGGAATCGACGGCCTTCTGTTTGAGGACCTGACGTTCACGCTCAACCAGGTCTTCCGGAACATCTTCATGGGAAATTCCGAGGGGATTGCTGTGCGCAATATGCATGGCGATCCTGCGACCTTCGGTGCTCTCATTACCATCATAGCCAACCAGAACACCGATTTTGCCAAGATCATCATCGACAGCATTGTGAACATAGCTGGCGATGTGCGCAGCAGACACGGTCTCAAGACGTCTGACCACAAGGTTCTCACCGATCTTGGCAACCTGATCGGTCACCTGGTCGGCAACTGTCGCCCCCCCTGCCTCGGTTGCGAGGAGATCCTCAACGGTTGACAAGCCCCTGGCAGTTGCCAGCAGGGACCGCACGAAGGCACCGAAGTCGCTGTTGCGGGCCACAAAGTCTGTCTCGGAGTTGACCTCAATAATTGTGCCCACATTGCCATCAATTGCAATGCCGATGAGCCCTTCTGCCGTTTCACGACTGGATTTTTTGGCAGCCTTGGACATCCCCTTGGC
>JAPOSK010000499.1 GCA_026709725.1 Paracoccaceae bacterium
CCGATGGCCGATGAAACCTTGGCCGCTGCATGACAGATGGCTGCGCTGAAATCCACAATTGCCCGATTGGTAAAACGGGATGCCGGTCCCGAGATTGAAATCGCCGCGGTCGTCGACCCCTTGGCACCAAAAATCGGGGCTGCGATGCAGCACATGCCATAATGGCGTTCGCCATTGTCAATCGACCATCCCTGCTGCCGGATTCGTTCGAGTTCAGCGAACAGGTGATCCGGTTTGGTTATGGTGTTGCCTGTGAACTCTTCCATGCCCTTCTTTTGCAGAAGCGCCTCAACATCCTTGCGCGGGAGATAGGCGAGGAGAGCCTTGCCGACTCCGGAAGCATGCATTTGTGAACGCATTCCCGGCTGGAAACAGGCGCGCACGGGGTTGGGTGATTCGATCTGGCTTAAAAAGACGGCATCCCCGTCATTGGCAATGGCGAGATTGGCCGTCTCGCCTGTTTCGGCCACCAGATCCTTCATGACATCACGGGCAGCCTCCACCACATCGATACGGTTGAGGAAGCCGGAGCCGACCCGAAAGGCCTCGACGCCAATCATCCAGTCCTGGCTGACTTCATCGAAATCGGCAAAACGATAATTGTGCAGCGTCATCAGCAGTCGCCGGGCAGTTGAGGGGGGCATGCCCGCCTGCATGGCGATTTCGGTCAGGGAGACCCGACGTTCCCGTGCCAGCAATTCGAGAAGCTTGAGTCCACGTTCCAGTGCCACCACTTTCGTTGAATCTGTTTCGGTGGGATTTTTGCGCGGCCGTCCACGCGGCCGTCTTACGACATCGTCCATGACAAACTGTCCTGTATTCCCCTTTGATGATTCCAGTGCCATTACATAGGTATAATCCAATATGTATTTAAGTGCAATATTTTGCTAATAAAAAAATATAATGTTAAAAAATTAAATATAAACTACTGAATAACATGTAGAAAAATATTTTTATTTTTAATGTGGAAATATTTTATAAAATAACTATTTTATTCTGCAACGCCGGATGGTAGATGATCCGGGGCGAATAACGGAGGATGCGATGATTGATCCTGTCAAGGATATCGACCCGACCGAAACACTGGAGTGGCGTCAGGCGATTGAGGATGTCATTGAAACAGATGGGGCTGGTCGTGCCCACTATCTTCTGGACCAGGCTGTCGCGTCCGCACGGTCAAGGGGAGCCAATCTCCCGTTCTCATCCACCACTGATTATGTGAACACGATCCCCGTTGAGGACCAGCCGGAGTATCCCGGCGATCTGGCACTGGAGTGGCGCATCAGAACCATCAATCGCTGGAACGCAATGGCGACTGTTGTGAAGCGCAACAAGGTCAGTTCCGAATACGGGGGACACATTGCATCCTTTGCATCCTCGGCTGTCATGTACGATATCGGCATGAATCACTTCTGGAGACCGCGAACAGGGCAGACGGGTGGGGATCTGGTCTTCTTTCAGGGGCATGCCATTCCGGGTATCTATGCCCGCGCGTTCATGGAGGGACGCCTGACGGAGGCGCAGCTGGAAAACTTTCGATCCGAGTCCGGGGGCGAGGGGCTCTCCTCATATCCGCATCCCTGGCTGATGCCGGATTTCTGGCAGTTCCCGACGGTGTCAATGGGTCTCGGGCCGCTCATGGCAATCTATCAGGCCCGCTTCATGAAATATCTGCACAACCGCGGAATCATTGACCAGAAGGATCGGCAGATCTGGGCCTTTCTTGGCGATGGTGAGATGGATGAGCCTGAGAGTCTTGGCGCCATCAGCCTGGCTTCCCGCGAAGAGCTTGGCAATCTGAACTTTGTGATCAACTGCAACCTGCAGCGCCTTGATGGTCCGGTTCGGGGCAATGGCAAGATCATACAGGAACTTGAGGGCATCTTCCGGGGCGCCGGATGGAATGTCATCAAGGTCCTCTGGGGTTCGGGTTGGGATGCCCTGCTTGAAAAGGATGAAAGCGGTCGCCTGAAAGAGCTGATGATGGAAACCGTCGATGGTGACTACCAGACATTCAAGTCACGGGGCGGGGCCTACACGCGTGAACACTTCTTTGGTCGCTACCCGGAAACCCTGGCACTCGCCGCTGACATGACGGATGAGGAAATCTGGCAACTCCAGCGGGGCGGGCATGACCCGGAAAAGGTCTACGCAGCCTATGTGGCTGCGATTGCCAACACTGTGCAGCCAACCGCCATCCTGGTCAAGACGGTCAAGGGGTACGGCATGGGCGAGGCCGGTGAAGGTCAGAACATCACCCACCAGCAGAAGAAGATGGCGCACAATGCCCTTGAGGCCTTTCGAAATCGCTTCCGGATTCCGGTGTCAGATGATGAAATCGATGCGATTCCATTCGTCCGCCTTGGCAACGAGCAAAAGGATTACATTCTTGCACGGCGCGATGAGCTGGGCGGAGCGTTCCCCCAGCGGGTCTGGCGCGATGTTCCCAAACTCAGGATTCCTGAATTGAACGCCTTCAGTGCCCAGCTCAAGAGCACTGGAGAGCGTGAAATCTCCACAACAATGGCATTTGTGCGGATCCTGACCACGCTCTGCCGCGACAAGTCCATCGGCAAGCAGGTCGTGCCCATTGTTCCGGATGAAAGCCGGACATTCGGCATGGAAGGCATGTTCCGTCAGCTTGGCATCTACAATCCGGCGGGACAGAATTACAGCCCCGAGGATGCGGACCAGCTGATGTACTACAAGGAATCCAGCACCGGGCAGGTCCTGCAGGAGGGCATCAATGAAGCCGGGGCCATGGCAGACTGGATTGCTGCGGCCACAAGCTACTCCACGCATGGCGTTCCGATGATCCCGTTCTACATCTACTTCTCCATGTTTGGATTCCTGAGGGTTGGCGATCTTGCCTGGGCTGCTGGTGACAGCCGGGCCCGCGGTTTCCTCCTCGGCGGCACTGCCGGTCGAACAACACTGAATGGTGAGGGGTTGCAACATGAGGATGGTCACAGCCACCTCCTTGCGGCAACGATCCCCAATTGCATCAGCTACGACCCGGTCTTCTCCTATGAGGTCGCGGTTATCATCCACCATGGCCTCAAGCGCATGTTTGTCGATCAGGAGGATGTCTTCTTCTATCTGACCCTGATGAATGAGAATTATGCCCACCCCGAACTGCCCGATGGCAGGGAAGCGGACATCATCAGGGGCCTCTACCGGTTTGCACAGGGAGCAAAACGTCCCGGCAGGCGCCATGTCAATCTGGTGGGATCGGGCACGATCTTCTTGCAGGTGGTGAAGGCAGCCAAACTGCTCAAGGAGGATTTCGGGATCACGGCTGATCTGTGGATCGCGACATCCATGAACGAGCTGGCAAGGGAAGGGCAGGACTGTCTGCGCTGGAATCGGTTGAATCCGACGAAGAGTGCCCGTATCCCCCATGTCACCGAGACCCTTGGGAGTGCCAGAGGGCCAGTCATTGCCGCGACGGACTACATGAAGAACTACGCCGAGCAAATTCGCGGGTTTGTGAACCAGCCCTACACTGTCCTTGGGACCGATGGCTTTGGCCGCTCGGACAGCCGGGCCAATTTGCGCCGCTTCTTTGAGGTCGATGCTGAACATATCGCCGCGGCGGCGATAACATCGCTCTTTGCGGAAGATGCGGTGACCAGGGCCGAACTCGACAAGGGATTGAAGACCTACCAGATCGACGGTGACAAGCCGAACCCGCGTCTGGTTTGAACCGGGAGGACACTGAAATATGGCAATAATCGACATCACCGTTCCCGATATTGGCGATTTCAGCGACGTGCCGGTTGTCGGCGTCCTGGTGGCACCCGGCGACGAGGTTGCCGAGGAAGCACCCCTGATCGAACTTGAGAGTGACAAGGCGACGATGGAGGTCCCCGCACCTTCAGCGGGGACGATTGTTGAACTGAAGGTCAAGGAAGGCGACACCGTATCCGAGGGTGCACTCATCATGACTCTCGAGTCGCAGGAGACCAGGGCGCCGGTTGATCCCCCGTCGCCGGAGGGAGTCCAGGAACATGAACCCGTCCCACCGTCACCGGCTGTCGGTGCGCCCGCTTCGGGGAGCGGAGCCCTGACCAAGGTTGATGAAACGGGCTTTCGTGCAGTCCATGCCTCGCCATCCGTTCGCGCTCTGGCCCGGGAACTCGGTGTCGATCTCGCCAGTGTGAAGGGAACGGGCCGCAAGGGCCGCATTATCCGTTCTGATGTGACATCAGCTGCCAAAGCATCCCCGAAGGATGGGGCGGCGATGGCGGGCGGTGCAATCCCGCCGGTCCCAACAGTCGATTTTGCCAGATACGGTCCGGTTGAAACGGTCGAGATGAGTCGGATCAAGAAGATCTCCGGGCCGTCCCTGCATCGATCCTGGCTGAACATCCCGCATGTGACCCATCGTGAAGAAGCCGATATCACAGACCTTGAACCCTATCGTCGTGCGCTGGACACGAAGGCGCGGGATGAGGGCTACCGGGTAACGCTGCTGGCATTTGCCATTAAGGCCACCGTCTGTGCCCTGAAAAACCATTGGGAGGTCAATGCTTCACTGCATCCCGATGGAGATAAACTCATCCGCAAATCATACTATCATATCGCCTTTGCCGCTGACACGCCGCACGGGCTGGTTGTCCCGGTGATCAGGGATGCCGATCAGAAAGGAATCATCGACATCTCCGGGGAACTCGGAGACCTTTCGGCCCGTGCCCGCGCCGGGAAACTCAAGGGATCCGACATGCAGGGTGCCACCTTCACCATCTCGTCACTGGGTGGCATCGGTGGTCACTCCTTCACGCCGATCATCAATGCACCGGAGGTGGCCATTCTCGGCATGACCCGCTCCAGGATGGTACCGGTCTGGGACAGGGAGCAGGAACAGTTCGTGCCGCGACTCATGCAGCCGCTCTGTCTCTCCTATGATCACCGGGCCATTGACGGGGCGCTTGCCGCGCGTTTCTGCGCCGATCTTGCCCGTTACCTCGGCGATATCCGCAATATTCTGCTTTAGGGGCACCCGTTATGGCCACGATTGAGATCAAGGTTCCCGACATTGGCGATTTTTCCGATGTTCCCGTTATCGGCATCCTGGTTGATGTCGGCGCAACGGTGACAGAGGAAGAGCCGCTCATTGAACTTGAATCCGACAAGGCGACGATGGAGGTGCCATCCCCGGCCGAGGGCATCATCCGTTCACTCACCGTTGCCGAGGGTGACACTGTCAGCGAGGGGTCGCTGATCGCCACTCTCGAGACATCCGCGGGTGCTGTTTCGGTCGAGGGTGAAGAGGCCGCCCGGGCGGCGGATGCCGGAGCGGCACATCCGCCTGAACCATCCGGGACTGATGAAACCCCATCAGTCGAGGCACCCGCCGCCAGCGCTTCTGTCCGGCGCGACGGCGTTCAGCATGCGGACTATGTTGTGATCGGGTCAGGGCCGGGTGGCTACACCTCAGCGTTTCGAGCTGCCGATCTTGGTCTCAAGACCATCCTTGTCGAGCGACATGACACGCTGGGCGGAGTCTGTCTGAATGTGGGATGCATTCCCTCGAAAGCACTCCTTCATTCCGCAAAGGTCATCACAGAAACCGAGGACATGAAGGCGCACGGAATTTCATTTTCGTCCCCGAAGATTGATCTTTCGGCACTGCGCGGGTGGAAGGACGGTATTGTCGGCAAGCTGACCGGCGGGCTTGATGGATTGGCCAGGGCTCGAAATGTCGGGGTGATCCGCGGTCAGGCCGCATTGACCTCGCCGAACTCCCTTGATGTGGTGTCCGGCGACAGGACGACATCACTCACCTTTGATGCGTGCTGCATTGCCACCGGATCCGTGCCGGTCGACCTGCCGTTCCTTCCCCGGAATGATCCCCGGGTCTTCAATTCGACGGGGGCACTGGA
>JAPOSK010000528.1 GCA_026709725.1 Paracoccaceae bacterium
ATGATAACAGCGAAATGCAAGCCCGATTTTGGCAATTCTGCGCCTGACGGTGCAGACCGGGGAGCATGCAGCCACAGATTCGTGCAGCCACGTTATCGACAATGTTTCCTGATTATGTAAACAGGGAACAGCATTTTTCCAGCCAGCACGGCTGCAAAATCAAACTGTTTGGATTTGGAAACAAGAGTGAGGACCTTTGGTATGGACAGGATCAAGGTAAGCAATCCGGTTGTCGAACTCGATGGCGACGAGATGACACGAATCATTTGGGACCTGATCAAGACAAAACTGATTCTGCCCTATCTCAGCCTTGATCTCCTGTACTACGATCTTGGCATTCGCGAGAGAGATCGGACGGACGACCAGATTACCATTGATGCCGCCAACAGGATCAGGGAAGTCGGGGTCGGCATCAAATGCGCAACAATTACGCCGGATGAGGCCAGAGTGGAGGAGTTCGGTCTCAAGGCAATGTGGCGCTCCCCCAACGGCACCATCCGCAATATTCTCGGTGGCGTTGTATTCCGCGCTCCAATCATATGTGAGAATGTTCCCCGCCTGGTCCCGGGCTGGACCAAACCGATTGTCATCGGCCGCCATGCGTTCGGTGACCAGTACCGTGCCACTGATTTCCTGTTTCCCGGACCCGGCAAGCTTCGGCTGGTCTTCGAGGGGCGGGATGGCACTGTCATTGACCGCGAGATGTTTGATGCACCCGCCGCCGGCGTCACCATGGGGATGTACAATCTTGATGAGTCAATCCGGGACTTTGCACGGGCATCATTCCATTACGGCCTCGCGCTCGGATGGCCGGTCTATCTTTCAACCAAGAATACGATCCTGAAAGCCTATGATGGCCGTTTCAAGGATCTTTTTCAGGAAGTCTTTGATGCAGAATTTGCCGATGACTTCAAAAAAGCGGGCATTGGCTACGAGCACCGCCTGATTGATGACATGGTGGCCGCTGCGTTGAAATGGAGCGGTGAATTTGTCTGGGCCTGCAAGAATTACGACGGCGATGTCCAGTCAGACACCGTCGCGCAGGGCTTTGGTTCCCTGGGCCTGATGACGTCATGCCTGATGACCCCGGACGGCAAGGTTGTCGAAGCAGAAGCAGCCCACGGCACCGTCACGCGACACTATCGTCAGCACCAGGCCGGCAAGCCAACATCAACGAACTCGATTGCATCGATCTATGCATGGACGGGCGGTCTCAAGCATCGTGCCAAACTTGACGACAATCAGCGGCTCCACGACTTCGCGGACACCCTTGAGACCGTGGTCATCGAAACCGTTGAATCCGGCCACATGACCAAGGATCTCGCCCTGCTCGTCGGCCCCGGTCAAAACTGGCTGACAACCGAGCAGTTCATTGACAGGATCGCTGCCAATCTCGACGCTGCTGTTGCCTGATCATTCATTGCGTGACACCTCCAACGATTGGCGGGTCTCCCGGGCATCGTCCAGGATCGTGCCACGATCACTCCGGCAATGAGATCCCCTGCGGGCGCGATAACTCCGATTCGGGCTCACCTGCCAGCCCCTCAGGGTCGCCATGAGATTCTCCGGCGATGCCGCAACCTGCCCCCATGACCCGACCCGTGATTGCAGATGTGGTTGCAGGTCGGGTGACGGCCCGGCACCGCACTCTTGAGATTCTGCACCATCCGGGTCCTGCCGTGGTTGGCCCCGATTCCGCCGCCCGGGTCCCGGTGATCATTGCACCGTCTCCCTCCATGCGCAGGCTTCTGTCCCATGCTTCTCCCGGGAGCATTCCCCTGCCTCCCCCGGGACCCCGCATATCACGCCCATGACGGATCCAGTGACAAATGCGGATGCGGATGTGCCGTGCAAAACCACATCCCGGAACCACTCATGGATGTGGATCTGTGAGGCAGGATGTGGGCAGTGTCCTGAGATCAGGGCCGCCTTCGCCAGGATCAGGATATTCCAAAACCCGGCAACGGGATGTGTCATGACCGGTAATGGGTTGCTGCGGCTCCGGCATGGCGAAGGCAGCATGTCTGTTTGGAAATTAATTTCATCGAATCGCATACAGTGGTGCAGACTCATCATATCCCCGCGGGAATTGCGGGCATTGAATCCTGACAACTATGTGTATTTCTTTAATTCCATCTTCCCGACATGCCTCCTTTCCAGCCCGTGGAAACAATTCTTGCAATCCGAATGCCGGTTCATGTAGAGGATGTCGGCTACTACTTTTTTTTGGAGGATTCCGATGCGTTCCAAATCAACGTTTCTGCGCGGCAGTGCAGCGCTGCTGCTCATTGCGACGCTCTCGGCGGTTCCGGCATATTCCCAGAAGGTTGTCACCGTGGCTGTTGTCGGCGAAGCTGACACATTCGACCCGATGGTTTCGACCAAGGATATTGTCAGCCAGGTCACACAGCATTTCGTTGAGACCCTGTATACATTTGACGGCTCCTGGAATGTCGCACCCCTGCTCGCTGCCGAGATGCCCGACATTTCCGCCGGTGGCACGGTCTACCGTATCCCGTTGCGGGAAGGGATCATGTTTCACGATGGTTCAATGATGGATTCCGGTGATGTTGCTGCCTCGATCATGCGTTGGCTGGAAGTTGCGTCACGCGGCAAGGGGATTGCCGACCGCGTCACTTCGGTTGAGGCCACCGGGCCGCTCGAGGTCACGATTACCCTGAGTTCACCCCACTCGCCGCTCCTTTCGCTTCTGGCATTCTCGAATTCCGCAGCGGTTGTCTACCCGGAAGAGATTATTGGCGAAACGATTGATGAGGTCATCGGGACCGGTCCGTATCGGATCGGCGAGCATGTTCCGGATCTCTATCTGCAGCTCTTGCGGTTTGATGGCTATGTGAGTCGTTCGGAACCCTCCGATGGGCATGCGGGGGCCCGCAAGCAGATCCCGGATGAAATCCGCTTTATCCCGGTCGCAGACCCCAATACCCGCGTGGAGGGTCTGGTCTCGGGCCAGTTTGATTTTGCCGATGCCCTGCCTGCCGAGTCGTACAGTCGGATTGAGGGCAGTGATATCGCAGAGCCACTCCTGCTGCAGCCCTTCGGTTGGCCGGTCTGGGCCATCAACCACAAGGCCGGTCTTCTGACGGATCAGAAAGTGCGACTGGCACTGCAGGCTGCCTTGCCGATTGATGATATGCTGTTTGCCGCTTTCGGCGATGAGCGGTTCTTCCTGGTTGATGCCCCACTCTTTCCTTCGGGCTGGGTATGGAACAATGATGCCGGAGTGGAATACTACAATCAGAATGACCCGGAAGCAGCCCGGGCCCTGCTTGATGAAGCCGGCTATACCGGACAACCTCTGCGGATCCTGACATCCCGCCAGTTTGAATTCCACTTCAAGATGGCAGAAGTGGCGCGCGTCGCCCTCGAAGATGCCGGGTTCACTGTGCAGATGGATGTGGTTGACTGGGCAACACTCGGTCAGCGTCGTAATGACCCGGCACTCTTTGATCTGTACATTACGCACTCCCCGTTCCTGCCCGAGCCGGCTCTGACCAGTCTCTGGTCTGTCACAGCCCGGACCGGTTGGGGGAATCCCGAGAAGGAAGCGGTTCTGGCTGAATTCACCGCCGAAACAGATCTGGCGAAGCGCCGGGAATTGTTTGCAGAACTGCAGCGGATGAACTTTGAGGATGTTGGATTCATCAAGATCGGCGGCTTCAACGCTCTTATGGGTCAGCGCGAGGGACTCGCAGGTGTTCCGGCCAATCCGTGGCCATTCTTCTGGAATGCCTCTGTCATGTGATCCTCCCGATCCAGGCGGCCAAAAGCCGCCTGGATCGCCCCTGTCACTTCAAGGCGGAGTTGGATAGATTCAGCGCTACCTTATCCGGCGAGTCTTTGGTATGGGCGCGGTGGTCCTTATTGTTCTGACCATCGCCTTCTTTATTGTCCGCCTTGCACCGGGCGACCCCGCCGCGTTGATGCTCGGTCCGGATGCAACACCAGAGGATGCAGTTGCATTACGCGAACGTCTGGGGCTTGATCGTCCAATCTTCGTTCAGTACGCAACCTTCATCACCGGTGCAGTGCGCGGTGATCTCGGGCAGTCGATCTTCTTTAACCAACCGGTCACACAGGTTCTGAAGGCCCGAGCAGAACCAACAGTCCTTCTGTCCCTGTTTTCCCTGATTGTGGCTTTGCTGGTTGCAGTGCCAATCGGCATCTATTCCGCTTATCGGCATGGCAGTTTCTTTGATCAGGCGGCAATTTCCACAGCGATGCTCGCGGCATCGGTCCCGAGTTTCTGGACCGGCCTGATGGCGCAACGCTGGCTTGCCACTGAATATGGCTGGTTTCCCGCGTCCGGTTATGGGGGCCCCGATACGGTGTTTCTGGATCGGATCGAGTATCTTATTCTGCCATCTCTGGTGCTTGGCATCGTCAATTCAGCCCTTATCTTGCGGTTCACCCGGGCCTCCATGCTGGATGTCCTGGGCGAGGACTACATTCGAACGGCCCGCTCCAAGGGCATGAGTGAGTTCCGGGTTGTCCTGCGTCATGCCCTGCGCAATGCCGGCATCCCGATCATCACTGTTGTTGGTTTGACATTTGCCCTGCTTGTTTCCGGTGCCGTGGTTACCGAGCGGGTGTTCAATATCCCGGGTATGGGCAACCTGGTCGTGAATGCTGTCCTGCGCCGGGACTACCCGGTCATCCAGGGGACATTGATCGTTGTTGCAAATCTCTATGTCATCATCAACCTGATCACGGATCTTCTGTATCTTGTGGTCGACAAGCGGGTTCGATTCTGATGGCCGGGGCTCTTTACGGCGAACGCGGAGTCCTGGCCCTGCTGCTGGCCCGGCGGTCGTCGGCTCTGGCGCTGGGATTCTTTCTCCTTGTGCTGCTTCTCGTTGCCATCGCCCCCCTGATTGCACCAGCCGACCCGTCTGCCATGGCGGTACGGCAGCGTCTCACTCCACCCGGCGATCTGTTTCCGCTCGGAGCTGATGCCTTTGGGCGCGATGTCCTCTCACGACTGCTTTATGCCGGTCGCGTGTCACTGATGATTGGTGCAGGCGTTGCCGTTGTCTCGTCGCTCTTTGGGATCCTGATTGGCCTGATCGCAGGGTTTTTTCGCAGTCTTGATGGCCCGGTGTCCCGGATCATTGATGCCATGATGGCGTTCCCTGATATCCTGCTGGCGATTTCCCTTGTGGCGATCCTTGGCGGTTCAATGGTCAACGTCATCATCGCGCTCTCAATTGTCTACACGCCCCGCATTGCCCGCATCGTTCGGGCCTCAACGCTTGTGATCCGCGAATTGCCCTATGTCGAAGCCGCTCGGGCCCTCGGTTCGCCAACCCATTATATGCTCACCCACCATGTTCTCCTGAATGTTCTCTCGCCCATCATTGTGCAGGCCACGTTTATTTTCGTCTATTCGATGCTTGCGGAAGCCGGCCTCTCATTCCTTGGCGTCGGGGTGGATCCCTCGACTCCAACCTGGGGAACCATGATCAATGAGGGTCGGCAATATATTGATCAGGCACCGTTTCTGATCCTGTTTCCGGGTCTTGCCATCTCGTTTTCAGTCCTCAGCCTGCAACTTGTCGGTGATGGTTTGCGCGATGCGCTGGATCCCCGCATCGCAAGACAGATGTAGCATGGCTCTCACCCTGCTGAACTTTGTTCCAATGGGCCTTGATGACCCACCCGCGAGCATTCATATTGATGACAGCGGCATCATTGTCCCGAAACCTGCCGGCAATGCCAGGGTCGTTGATGCCGGGGGAGCCTGCCTTTCACCCGGCTGGTGCGACCTGCATGTCCATATCTGGCACGGCGGGACTGACATCTCGGTACGGG
>JAPOSK010000161.1 GCA_026709725.1 Paracoccaceae bacterium
CGGTGAAAGCCCCCCTGGCCCTTGCGGCAAGGGGCAGGGGAGCTGCAGGTGCAGGCGGTTTGCGCTGCCAGAGGGGTCACCCTGTTATTGACGGGCCGGGTGAAGGAATCTGTCGCAGGAGCGCCGGTTGTTCACTCTTCGGGAAACGTTTTGCTGAAGTCCGGTTATGATGTTCCGGCTAAATCAGCAGGACCTGCGTGCCGATCTCTGTCAGGTCATACAGTTCGGCAATGTGGTCATTGAAGAGTCCGATGCAGCCGTTTGAGGATCTGCGACCGATTTTCAGGTCATCATGGGTTCCATGAATTCGATAATACTGCCATGTCAGATAGAGTGCGTGGGTTCCCAATGGATTGTCCGGCCCCGGCGGCATGAACTCAGGCCATTCCGGATTGCGCTCCCGCATGGCTGGCGTGGGTCGCCAGGATGGACCGACAACCTTGCGGATAATATGCGTTCGGCCAAGGCGTGTCAGGTCGGATGATATCGGGGAGGATGTGGGATAAACACGATAGTCGAAACCGCTTTTGGACCAGAAATGAAGTGTTTTGTAGCGTACCTCCACCAGAATCGCACCATGGCTTAAATCCGGGAAGTATTCCTGCCAATACTGGCGGGTGTAGCTGGCCACGACATGTGTGCTCCGGGGTGCCGAGAGGGCACCACCGGATGTGAGAGCTGTGCCAAGTGTTGCCAGGGCCGCTGTTGTAAATTTACGACGACTGACGCGTTCGCTCATATGCCTGTTCCTGCTTCAGATTGGTGTCAAGGGCATTCAGCAATCCCGCTCCCACTGCCGCAAACATGTTGCAGAAGCAACTGATATCAACCAAATTTGACCAGATTTCACCAATCTTCTCCCTGTCAACATTGCATGTTGCAAAGAAGTTGCCGAATAGACTCATGATCGTGCCAGGCCCGAGTCAGACCTATGATATTCCTGTTTCCAGAACCCCGACCATGGTGTGTTGCCAATCCGATTCTTGCTGCATTCATCGTCCTGCTCGTGCAGGGGTCTACCTTGCAGGCACAATCGGCGTTGAGCGGGGCCGATGTCGAGGATGAGGTTCAGGAACTGATTCCGGCAATATACTGGATTGGGGCCGAGGAAAGTCGGCTGCTCGGCACCAAAGTCCGTGATATGATCAACGCGGCCCGCCAACTGGCTGATCTTGAACTCCTGTCTTTTGATCCTCGCCTGAATTATGTCGCCTTTGCCCATGCCAAGGACCTCAGTGAACAGTTCAAGACCTGGAATTTTGGGGCGACCGGGACCTCACCGGCATTGAGGGCAGCCTACGCGGGCTACGACGGAACGGTTCTGGGTGAAAATATCGTGCAGGCTTTTGATCCTCCCCTTGTCATCGTTCACGGAATGCTCCGTGATGATCGTGCTCGCAACAATATTCTGAGTTCTTCTGCTGAAGAATTGGGAGTGGGGTGGTTCCAGAACGAGGAGGGTCGTACCTGGTGGGTTTTTATCACCGGACGACACGAGAACATTCATGATGCAACGGCCACTTTGCCTGATCGCAGGCGTTGACGCTGGCTTGTGGACTTGAGCTGCCCGCAAGCTGCCATAATGTCTTCCCCCCGTGGTGTCCGTACAGGTGATGGATAGCCTGCTTTGAAGACAATGCCGGCAAATTTCCGGATTCGTTCAGGACTTGAACGTTCAAATTGAGTGCCCGGCCAACGATTAAATGGAATCAAATTGACTTTGGCGGGAATATTCCTGAGCAGATTGACAAGACGATGGGCATCCTGGTCGGAATCATTGATATCCCGGATCATGGCATATTCAAATGTGATCCGGTCAGCATTGGAGAGTCGGGGATAATTCCGCAAGGCATCCAGGAGTTCATCAAGCCCCCATTTACGATTGATTGGAACAAGTTTGCTGCGGATCTCATCAGTCGTGCCATGCAATGAGATTGCCAGTCGGCAACCGATCTCTTCTCCAGTTCGGTGGATGCCGGGTACAACGCCAGCTGTCGAGAGCGTAATCCGTCGACGGGAAAGGCTGATTCCCTTGCCATCCATGGCGATCTGCATGGCATCGCGGACATTGTCGAAATTGTAGAGGGGCTCACCCATACCCATCAGGACAATATTGGATGCCAGGCGTTGCTCTGATTTCGGATTCCGGCCCGGCAGGGGCCACTCCCCAAGATCATCACGAACTGCCATGAACTGGCCGATGATTTCCTCGGGGACAAGATTGCGAACAAATGCCTGGGTCCCCGTATGACAAAAGCTGCAGTTGAGTGTGCAGCCCACTTGTGATGACAGACAGACAGTCCCTCGATCGGGTTCGGGAATGTAGACCGTCTCAACTTCATGACCGCCGTTCAACCGAAAGAGATATTTCCGTGTCCCGTCTCCGCTGATCTCCTTTTGGATGCACTGCGGGACCTCAAGACGACAGGTCTGATCAAGTTGCACACGATAGGTTTTGGCCAGATTGGTCATATCCGCAAAACGACGGGCTCCGCGCACATAAATCCAGGTCCAGATCTGGTCGACTCTCATCCTGATCTTGTCGGACGGTGTTCCGATTTCAGCAAGGCGTTCGGCCAATTGCTCCCGGGTCAACCCAATCAAGTTTGTCCGTGTCTTGAGCTGTTGCATCTCACATATCGCCATATTCCGGGAGTTGCCCATGAGGACTCAGCTGTGGCCAGCTCTCTCCAGCCATCATCCGAGTGAAAATCCCGTATCCGACCCGGCCCCTCGTCAATGAATGTGCAAGTTGCCTATCGGATATCCTGGCGTGTCACTCACTCAGCTGCACTCATCCCTTGCAGCATTCAAGCCGGCAGTCACACCACGGAGTGAGTACACATCCCGCACCCTCGTTCCGCGTTCGGAGACTGACGTAATAATGGCTTCATTGCCCTTGCGCATCTGTTCAATGATACGGGCTTCATCACTGCGTGTTGGCCAGGCCCAGCTCCGACTCTCACCAGATGGGTCAAGATAGAGGTTGAATGAACTCCCGCCAACTTCAAGGGTAGCCGTGGTATCCTGCTTGATAGGAAATCCCGATTCATAGGCCAGCATTGCCTGACCTGTTTCATTCATCAAATACAGGATAACGACTCGGGTCGCTCCACGATTGGCCTTGACCGGCTTGCCGTTCCGGCTGAAGTTCATTGATGCCGGGATTGCCATGATGCCGCACTGGACCGGCTCTCCATTTTTCTTGTAGACGATCCAGTCTCCAACCTGTTGCAGCCCGACAAGACCATCCTGGCCACTGGCAGGCATGGCGAAAAAAACCAGAAGTGCGGCAAATTTCAGGATTCTCTGCAATTCGACCATAACTTCCTCGACAACATCTCGATATCTCCGCGCCATCCCCGGCATGCAGAGTTTCCAATGCATGAGACAGACGCCCTTCCATCCTAGTCATTTGATATAAGTAAATCAATTCGGAGAAATCGGAAAGACCTTTCATTCCCCGGCCTTTCCCAACCTCACCGCTGGTTGACATCACTCAATGGGTCGCCTGTCATGAGGCAACCCCGCGCTTCATGTCCGAGATCCAACCCCTTCAGATCCGGTCATGCCCTTCTGTGCATGCGAGCTCCTGACTCCGTTACTGATCCCCTGTGCGATTCCCGGATTCCGAATACAATACTTCCAATCAACAAATGTCACACTTCCAATTGACAGGATAGTGAGTTCCAATTAACAAATCCTCATTCAATCTGAGAGTGAATTGAGAAAGACGATGTACAAGCGATTCCTCGATATGCGTGTACGGGAAGCCTTGTCCGATACACCGGTTGTTCTGATCGTCGGTCCGCGACGTTCCGGGAAGACGACACTTGTACAATACCTTGGCAGGAATGAACGAACGTATATCACAATGGATGATCAGACGGTTCTGGACGCCGCTACCGCTGATCCCGCCGGGTTTATTCGGGAGATTGACATCGCTACGATTGACGAGGTTCAACGGGCACCGGAACTGCTTCTGGCGATCAAGAAGTCTGTCGATGAAGACTATCGACCCGGACGATTTCTTCTCACAGGGTCAGCCAATGTCATGACCTTGCCCAAGATTGCGGACAGTCTTGCCGGGCGAATCGAAATATTGAGAATGCTACCGCTTGCACGTGCAGAAATTGAGACGGTGGAGCCGAAATTTCTGGAGAGGCTGTTTGAAGGTCAGTTTCAATCCGTAAAGAATGCCGTAGTTGGCGAAGATCTGATGGAAGTGGTCCTGCAGGGAGGGTTCCCGGAGGCCATGGCACGTGGGAACGAACGCCGTCGGCAGGATTGGGCACGATCCTATCTGACTTCGGTTCTCAACAGTGATCTGAGGGATATCGCCGTTGTCGAGCAACTCACTGACCTGTCGAAATTCGTCCGGTTTCTCGCTGAACATTCCGGCCAGCTGGTCAACTATTCCCGGTTTGGATCAAGTATCAACGTAAGTCACAAGACAAGCCAGCGTTATGTCGGACTGCTTGAGCAGCTCTTCATCATCATGACACTGCAACCCTGGTATTCGAATTCAATCAAGCGCATCACCAGGACGGCGAAACTCCATTTTCTGGATACTGCGCTGCTTGCCGCGCTCCGCGGGATCACTCTCAAGCGTGTGCGGCAGAACCGCAACCTGCTTGGCCCGCTTCTGGAGACTTTTGTTTTTTCAGAAGTGCTCAAACTCATGACTGGATCGGACATGTGGTTGCAGGCTTATCATTTTCGTGACCAGGAAAAGCATGAAGTCGATATTGTCCTTGAACGCAATGATGGCATGATCGTCGGTCTGGAGGTCAAGGCCTCCGCAACTGTCCGTTCGACCGACTTCAAGGGTCTCCGAACACTTGCCGGGGCGTGCGGTGATCGGTTTGCGTTTGGGGCCGTGCTCTACGACAGTGCCGATGCCGTTTCTTTTGGAGAGCGTCTGGCAGCCGTTTCGATTTCCAGCCTTTGGGAAGCAAAGTAGGCGGTTCTTCTTTGTATGTCTCACAAATCCATTTGCGATGGCAGCCGTTTTTGTGTTCTCTTGAGGTAACTGCTCACCCCTGATATCAGGCACGATGCAACGGTCCATACTTATACAGGCGACACCAGCAGCGAGAAAAGGACGGGAACAGCAGGTCGATCGCACTTGAACCCTTGCCGGTTCTCTGGTGTCCGTCAATTCTCCTGCAGAACGGATGGGCTTGAGCGGGAGCGTGTCATCCCGGGCGGCTTTCCCGAGTCTGGCCTGCATGGACGCAACGGTCCTGCCATCGGTCATCCATGCAGAGGCGTGCGCTGCACGGCAGCCGCCAACGACCGTCGGCACATCTGGCGGAGGTGGTGACCCCCCACTCCCGGTTGCATGGACCCGCTGCCCGGCCGGGCGAGCCGGGGTCCGCTGGAGACCGTCCAGATCAGGATGACGGAACAGTCGCGAAAAGGCATCATGGCCCGGAATGCCATGCTCCGGTGTCAGGAAACGGCACAGGAGGATGTCCCCCGGTTGCACGGACGCGGCCATGCCGGCGGCCTGTCCAACCGCCGCACATGATGCAGAGCAGAGCCATCATCGGCATTGCGTCCCGGTCATGACGGGTGGCATTCCGGTACGGGGGGTCACAGACCCCCGTGAAACATGCTGCAGTGTTCTGTCTCATGGTGCTGTTTTTCCGGAGGACGCCCTGCGGGAGAACAGAAGCCAGGTCGAAATATTTCAAATGCAATCGCCCTGGGTGGCCGGGGTGATTGCAGCACGGTAGTTGTCAACAGGCCCTAAGCCATGTTTACCTGTAGGAGTCCGGGTCGCAGCAGACGTCAGGT
>JAPOSK010000337.1:0-436 GCA_026709725.1 Paracoccaceae bacterium
GAAAGGGTCCATTTTGACCCGCAAACGGCCCCGTGCATCCATTATGAGAACGGGTAGACTGCGGCTGAGTGCAGAAGATCGCTTTAAGGATCCTTGGCGCGGCGTTTGGCACCAAAATCGGGATTTCAAGCCGGAAATCCAGACAAAACGGTCCGGTGCCCGACGCCACCACCCGGTGTGAAGGGGCGGCCTTGAGAGGCTCCGGACATACCCGACGAGAGAGGACTTGCCTCTGCCCGCACCCCTGATCGGTGAAGACAGGGGGCGGATGTCGCGTGTCCGGGAACCCGTCCGGCGCACTTATGGTCTGTGGTGGCCAACATAGTCAATCTCTGCCATCCTTGCCTCCAAGTCAGACGTCTTGAGGACATCGTTCCAGAATCTTGTCCAGCAATCAATCTGTCCAGAGTCTCGACGAAAAGCCCAAGCGACGGTT
>JAPOSK010000337.1:446-5746 GCA_026709725.1 Paracoccaceae bacterium
CGTGGTTGCCGAGCTGGAGCCGATGTTCGTCCATGACCCCCAAGTGACGGTTGCCTGAGATCCTCGAGGATCAGGGCTGGCAGGAGAACCAACCCGTGACCGTCATGACGGATGGCGGGGACACGGTCATCACCATGGCCCGGCATCGGAGCATGTCCTCAACGGGTTTCCCATCACCATGCGGATCACGGTCCTGCGGCACTCTGTGAAAGGGCTGGCGCATCACAATGCCAGGGCGGCCACCACGCTGGACCGGCGTCTGCGCCGGATCAAGGGCTTTCTCTGGCACGGCCACCGGCATGAGGGTCAGGCGGTCATCGCGGATCTGGTGGATGATCTGGAGACCATCGAGACGAACTCTGCCAGCATCAAGGCCCTGCGCAAGGCCGCTGGCGAGTTCCAGACCGACATCGCAAACAACCGGACCATGATCCCGAACACTGCCGCGTGACGGTGCTACGGAGAGCGGGTCTCCACCGGCTTTGTCGAAAGTGCGGTCAACGCCGTTGTCGGGAAACGCTTCGCGAAGACACGACCGATGCGCCGGTCAAAGCAGGGGGCCCGTCACATGCTCCAGACCCGGACCCGCGTCCTGGACGGGACACGCAAGGCCAGGTGCCAGTCCTGGCATCCCGGACTCTTCAGCGGGGCCAATACAGATCAGGAGATTGAACGACCAGTCCGCCTGACTCCGGAGTTTTTGGTGGTCCCCGAATCGGGCCAGGAACCGGGGAGTGTCGGAAAATGTCAGTAAAAGTCAGCCATGGGAGAATCACTCCCGACGGATGCCCGATGCATTGCAAACGATACGCGCCGGGGGGTATAGGGGGGCGGATAATTCCGGTTTTGTCAGACGATTTTTTTTGCAGTTGAATTCGACATGGGGAGGAAGACATGAAAAAACTTCTGGTGACTCTTGTATTGACAGCGCTGAGTGCGACAGGGACGCTGTCCGAGGTCAGGGTGGGTATGATCACCACGCTTTCAGGCGGCGGAGCAGGCCTTGGCATTGATGTGCGTGACGGTTTCATGCTGGCGATCAAGCAGTCGGGTCGTGATGACATTGAGGTCGTGATCGAGGATGATCAGCGCAAACCCGATATCGCTGTCCAGCTCGCGGACAAGATGATCCAGTCGGAGAATGTTGATGTCCTGACCGGCATCATCTGGTCAAATCTCGCCATGGCTGTGGTGCCAGGCGCAACAGCGCAGGGCACGTTCTACCTTTCCCCCAATGCCGGGCCATCACTTCTGGCAGGCAGGGGATGCCATGAGAACTACTTCAATGTTGCATGGCAGAACGACAATTTGCATGAGGCGGCCGGTGCCCATGCCAATACGGCAGGTTACCGCAACAGTTTTATCCTGGCACCAAACTATCCGGCCGGTCAGGATGCGTTGACCGGTTACAAGCGCATGTATGATGGGGCTCTCGCCGGTGAGGTCTTCACAAAGCTTGGACAGACAGACTATGCAGCCGAGATTGCCCAGATCCGGGCATCCGGTGCCGACAGTGTGTTTTTCTTCCTTCCGGGCGGCATGGGAATTTCGTTCCTGAAGCAGTACGCTGACAGCGGTGTCGATATGCCGGTTCTTGGGCCCGCATTCAGTTTTGATCAGGGAATTCTGCAGGCGGTTGGCGATGCGGCACTCGGTGTGGTCAATACCAGCCAGTGGAACAAGGACATTGATATCCCGGTCAATGCGGCCTTTGTCGAAAGCTTCCAGAAGGAATACGGTCGTTTGCCCTCGCTTTATGCCAGCCAGGGCTTTGACACTGCCAATTTGCTGTTGTCTGCCCTCGAAGTGGCAAATCCGTCTGATATGGATGCATTCCGCACGGCCCTGCGGGCTGCGGATTTTGCCAGCACACGTGGAGATTTCCGTTTCGGACCGAACCATCATCCGATCCAGACGCTCTACGCCCGTGAAGTCATCCGTGAGGGTGATGTGTACACAAACCGGATCATCGGGGTTGCCCTCGCTGATCATGCTGATGCATATGCGGGTGACTGCGCCATGTAACCCCATTCGGCCAGTCCCTGCGGCCCCATGTCCGTCATCCTGATCGTCGAGCAGGTCCTCAACGGTCTGCAGTTCGGTGTCATGCTGTTTCTGATGGCGGCCGGTCTGACGCTGATCTTTGGTGTCATGGGGCTGATCAACCTCGCACACGGTTCCCTCTACATGATCGGGGCTTTCGCCGCCGCGGCAACGGCGGAGGTGACCGGGTCGTTTCTGCTGGCCCTTGCTGCGGCCCTTGCCGCCGCCGCTGCAGCCGGTGCCATCATCGAAGTGACGGTCATCCGTCGTCTCTACGCAGCCCCGCATCTCAATCAGGTGCTGGCGACCTTTGCCCTGATCCTCATCCTGTCCGAGGGCACACGATGGGTCTTCGGATCCTTCCCGCTCTTTCTCGACATCCCCGACATCCTGTCCGGGACCGTAACGTTACCCGGAGGAATTCAGTACTCGCTTTATCGCCTCATCCTCATTGCCACCGGCTTTGCCATCGCGATTGGTCTGTGGGTCCTTATTGAACGAACACGCCTTGGCATCCAGATTCGTGCCGGAGAGAATGACCGGGAGATGATCGCAGTTCTCGGCGTCGACATCTCAAGCCTCTACACACTGGTCTTTGCCCTCGGTGCGGCGCTGGCCGGACTTGCGGGTGCCCTTGTCGGCGCGATCCAGTCCGTGCAGGTGGGAATGGGGGAGCCTGTCCTGATTCTGGCTTTTGTCGTGATTGTCATCGGTGGTATCGGCTCAATACGCGGTGCTCTCGTCGGTGCCCTGCTTGTTGGCCTGACCGATACGCTCGGGGGTGTGTTCCTGCCTGAGATCTTCAAGGTCTTCATGGAACCCGGCGCCGCACAGAGGAGCGGTTCAGCCCTTGCAGCCATGGGGATCTATGTTCTTATGGGAGGTGTCCTGGTTTGGCGCCCGACCGGTCTTTTTGGAGTCCGGAGATGCATCTGAACGAGACCGCTCTGAACGGTGCCATCCTGCTCGGGTTGCTGTCCCTGCCGCTCTATGCCCTGATTGTGGACGAGCCCTACACAATCACCCTCATGACCCGTGTGGTGATACTGGCCCTGGCCGCCGTTGGGCTGAACATCATCCTCGGTGTTGGCGGGCTGGTCAGTTTTGGCCATGCCATATTCTTTGGCATTGGCGGTTATGCGATGGGAATCCTCGCCTATCACGCCCAGACCTTCACCATTCTTGATTTCGGCCTTTTCATTACAGATGGAACCCGGCTCATGCCGGTCATCTGGCTTGTTGCCATGGCAGTCTCTGCCACAGCAGCCTTCCTGATCGGGATCCTGTCTCTCAGAACAAGCGGTGTCTACTTCATCATGATCACCCTGGCCTTCGGGCAGATGTTCTACTACTTTGCCATTTCATGGCCGGAATACGGCGGTGAAGACGGGCTGTCGATCTATGTCCGCAACACTTTCCCGGGTCTCAACACCCTGGCACCAATCCAGTTTTTTGCAATCTGCCTTGTTCTCCTCTGCCTTGCGCTGTACATCATGGCCCGTCTGCGACGCTCCCCCTTCGGGCTGGCCCTCAATGCGGCACGTCAGTCGGGGATCCGCGTCGAGACCGTGGGCATTGATCCCGTGCGCCTCAGACTGCTGGCCTTTGTCCTTTCGGGGACGGTGACAGGACTGGCCGGAGCCCTCTATGCCGATCTCAACCGCTTTGTCTCCCCCGTGATGTTCAGCTGGCAGTTCTCGGGTGAGCTGATTGTCCTGATCGTCATCGGTGGTGTGGGCCGGTTGATGGGGCCGGTCGTCGGAGCCTGCGTCTTTGTGGCCCTTGAGCATCTCCTTGGCGGGCTGACGGAGTTCTGGCTGATCATTCTTGGCCTGATTCTGCTCGGTATCGTTCTCTTTGACCGTGGAGGCATCATCGGCTTTCTGACCGGCCGGGCCGGTGCGCATGTCTGAACCTGTTCTCCAGACCAGTGGCTTGACAAAACGCTTCGGTGCGCTGCTGGCAACCGATGCCGTATCAATCGATCTTCGAGCGGGTGAAATCCATGCCATCATCGGTCCCAACGGTGCCGGGAAATCCACGCTGATCGAACAGATTTGCGGTGGCGTGCGCCCCGATGCTGGCCGCGTCCTCCTCATGAAAAAAGACATCTCTGCTCTCGGGAGACATGCCCGCGCCCGCGCCGGTCTTGGCCGTACCTTTCAGATCTCGGCCCTGGCGATGGAGGACAGTGTGCTGGAAAATGTCGTTCTCGGCGCCATTGGGGCCGGGGCGGGCCCCTGGCACTTCTGGCGGTCCGCCCTTGCGTCAGAGACATTGACCGATCGTGCCAGGAGTGCCCTGTCCCGTGTGGGTCTCATGGACAGGCATGATCGCATATGTGCCACACTCAGCCATGGTCAGCGCCGCATGCTGGAGGTTGCCGTCGCCCTTACACTGCTCCCCAGGGTGTTTGTCATGGATGAGCCCATGGCCGGACTGGGTGCGGACGGATCCAAACTCATGACAGCATTCCTTGACGATTTGCGTCATGAGGCCCCGATCCTTCTGGTTGAGCACGACATGGATGCAGTCTTCACCCTTGCTGACCGGATCAGTGTCATGGTGCACGGCAAGGTCATTGCCACCGGAACATCTGCAGAAATCCGCATGAACCGCCTGGTGCGCGAAGCCTATCTGGGGGATCTGGCATGAACTTTCTCTGCATCCGGAACCTCACCGCCGGATACGGCAGTTCGCAGGCACTCCATGGAGTCGACATGACCATGGCCGAAGGCGAGGTCATGGCCCTGATGGGGCGCAACGGGATGGGCAAGACAACGACTGTCAAGGCGATTTGCCGGATGATTGATTCGGAAGGAACCCTGACACTTGGTGGACACGATCTGCATTCCCTGCCAAGCCACAGGGTCGCCCGGCTTGGCGTCGGTCTGGCTCCGGAGGGCCGTCGGTGCTTTCCTGATCTTGGGGTTCACGAAAACCTTGTTGCCGCCGCCCGGCCCGGCGACTGGACATTGAAGACAGTGACAGACCTGTTTCCGCGCCTCGGTGAACGGGCCGGTCAGAGGGCCGCATCGCTCTCGGGGGGAGAGCAGCAGATGCTGGCAATCGGCAGAGCCCTGATGACAAACCCGTCCCTGCTGATTCTTGATGAAGCAACCGAGGGACTTGCTCCCAATGTCCGGCAGGAGATCTGGCGGGCAATTTGCCAACTGAAGGCCAGAACAGGAATGGCGATTCTCCTGATCGACAAATCGGTCAGGGAATTGAAAGCCATTTCGGACACGGCAACGGTG
>JAPOSK010000584.1 GCA_026709725.1 Paracoccaceae bacterium
CGAGGAAGGTGTTCCGGATACACCGGTCCTCGGGGCTGCCAAGGTCATGACCGTATCTTCGGAAATGGACGATGATCTTGTCTATGCAATCACCCGTGCAATCTTCGAGAACATTGACGATCTCCGCGCCATTCACCCGGCTGCCAACCAGACAACGGTCGATTTCACCCTTTCGGCCACACCGATCCCTCTTCATCCCGGGGCCATCCGTTACTATGAGGAGACGGGGGCCTCTGTTCCGGATGCATTGCGTCCATAATCTGCAATCACTGATCGGAGGAGGGCTCGTATCCCTCCTCCTTTTCGGAACATCCATTGCCGCCGACAGTCTCAGTGCGACCTTGCCGGACGGAACAGAGATCGCCCGTTTCGAGATTCCGGAGGGTGAGGGCTGGTGTGTGCTCTGGCACCACTCGGTGCAGGGTTTCGAGGTCTCCGACTGTTATGAAAATCGCGCTGGTGACATGGTGCTTGTCAAATCCCACCTCCCGGATTTTGCAGCAGGGCTGGGGCATATACCGGAACGGGGACGACAGGTCTCGGATGGCGCGGGCGGCTACTGGATTCTTGATCTCGATGAACCCGTTACGGGCAACGCCTATATCCTGCGACCCGGTCTTGGTCGGGTGAATCACAGGATACAGGTTGGCAGTCGGACCGTGTCACTCTCGGCGATTGCACCACGCGCACGGGTCCGCATTGCGCTGGGTCACAGGGAACACTAAGGGCTGTGAAGACCGAATTGCCGAAGCAGCACACCCGGCAACCATGGTTCGTCCTCAAGGCGATCACAATCGTCGGGATCTGTCTCTCTCTTTTCCATCTCTACGCTGCGGGCGTACAGCCCCTGGGCCTCTTTTACCAGCGCCCGATCCATCTCGGTTTTATCCTTGTTCTCTGCTTTCTGATTTATCCGGTTTTCGGGCCCGGTCGAGCACGCGGAATTCCCGGATGGATCATTGATGGAATCCTGATTGCATGCAGTCTCGTGGTGGGTGGCTGGTTGCCGGTCAATATCGAAACCATCGCTGCCCAGATTTTTCCGCGCGATATCGATGTCTGGGTCGGTATGCTGACCGTCCTTGTCGTGCTTGAGGGTGCCCGCCGGGCCGTTGGCATCGGCATGATGATCATCGGTGCAGTCTTCATAGCCTATGCGTTTGCGGGGTCCCGCGGAGAGCTGCCGTTTCTCGCCGACTGGATGCCCGGTATCCTGAACCACCGCGGCTATTCGCTTGAACGCCTTGCCGGTCAGATGACATTGGGCGCTGAGGGTATTTTTGGCATTCCCCTCGGTGTGGCTGCAACCTTCGTGTTTATCTTTGTGCTGTTTGGGGCGTTTCTCGAGGTTACCGGCGCCGGAAAATTCTTCATTGATCTCGCCTATGCGGCCACGGGACGTCAGCGCGGCGGGCCAGCCAAGGCTTCAGTTATTGCGTCAGCGGGCATGGGCTCAATCTCGGGTTCCGCCATTGCCAATGTGGTGACAACAGGGGCCTTCACCATCCCTCTGATGAAAAGGCTTGGCTACAAGCCGAAACAGGCAGGTGGAATCGAGGCTGCAGCGTCCACGGGTGGTCAGATCATGCCGCCGTTGATGGGCGCGGGCGCGTTCCTGATGAGCGAGTTTACCCGGATTCCCTATGTGGACATTGTACTCATCTCAATCTTCCCGGCGGTGTTGTATTTTGGTGCCGTCTATCTCCTGGTCCACATTACGGCAGTCAAGCAGGGCATAGAGGGTCTGCCTGCAGAAGAACTCTTGAGCGTGCGCACGGTCCTGACCGGGGGCTGGCATTTTCTTGTCCCGTTGCTGGCGCTGATCGGATTTCTTGTGGCGGGATATTCGCCAATGCGGGTCGGGTTTTACGTCATCCTGATCTTGTGTGCGGTCAGCGGTCTGCGCGCAGGGTTGCGCTTTGCAGCCGACTCACCGATCCTTCATGGTGGCCTTGCATTGTGTCGGCAGGGTGCAGAGCAGGTTCTGCAGGCTCTGGCACTTGGAGCGCGCAATGCAGTTGCGGTTTCGATGGCCTGCGCTGTTGCCGGGATCATCGTCGGCGTTGTCGGACTCACAGGTCTCGGTCTGAAATTCTCGGCAATGATGATCGCATTTTCGGGGGGCAATATCATTCTCGCCCTGCTGCTTGTCGTCATTGCCAGTCTTATCCTTGGCATGGGCCTCCCGGTGACGGCTGCCTATATTGTCCTGATCATTCTGGTTGGCCCGGCCTTAACCCAGGACTTTGGCATCCCGCTCCTCGTCGCCCATCTTGTCGTCTTCTGGTATTCGCAGGATTCAAACGTCACACCTCCGGTGGCATTGGCTGGCTTTGCCGGTGCTGCCATCGCCGGATCAAAACCCATGGAGACCAGCATCCAGGCGTGGAAATACGCCAAGGGCCTTTATCTTATTCCTCTCTTTATGGTGTTCAATGATGTGATCATTCTCGGAGGTTCACTGCCGGAGGTGCTCTGGGCCGGCCTGCTGGCCATTCTGGCAATTGTTGCATTTGCGGCTGTGCTCGAAGACTATCTGTGGCAACCGCTTTCGAATTGGCAGCGCTTGTTGCTTGTGCCTGCCATTGTTGTTGTGTTTTGGCCGGATCTGCGACTGGAAATGATGGGTCTGGCTGTAATTGCCCTGATCCTTGTCATGAACTGGCGATCATCGCGAGGGTGATTCCTGTGGGCAATCCCTGCAACTCCCTTCCCCGGACCTGTCCGGTTCGCTCTGTCAGTCATTCCGTCAGCCCCGTGACCCGGTTCCGCTGCACAACAGACGGACGCATTGGGGCGACGACATGTCGGACGCCCCTCCCACCCGGAGAGACAGGTCATCGATGGGAACGGCTCCATTGCCGGAGACCCCATGCCCGGATGGGCAGGTCGGGGATGGAGGGTGGATGGGTTGGGACCGCCACACTCCACCCCCTTTCAGATCCAGCAACCCTTACAACGCCGTGCCATGCTGTGCCCCGGCATTTGCTCCGCAGCGCGCAGGAAAAGCCCTCACGAGTGACCGGATGGCATGGTTTGACATTGATCCCGGGTGCCTGCCGGCTTTCATCCGACACACCGTCAGCCGCTCCCTGGAGCGAAAAGGTCTGGAACTTCGGGCTGAATGACGGCCCGGGAAAAGGAGTTGCAGGGATTGCCCGCAGGAATCCCCATTGCAGGTGGCCTGGTCCTGGCAACCTGACTCCAGTCACCGGAGTGGGGATGGGCGGAAATCCAGGCGCGAGTCAGGGATGCATCGCTTGATTTGGGGTTCCTGTCCGCCGGTTGGGAACTGTGGTGCGGCTTTTGATCATCCGAGACAGATCGTTCGAAGGGACTGCCAGGCGGCATCCGTCATCAGGGGACGGTAGTCTTTGTCTGCCTGCGGGTCATTGTTGCGAAGAATCCGATTCGGGTCTGTCGATTCGTTGGCGTAGACAGCGGCAAAGGGTGTGAATGGAAAACCGGCTTGCTGGAAGGCGGTCTGCAGGCGTGCGGCCGGTATGGGTGCTGTTTCGGAATGCCTGAGATTCTGTGCATACTGATCATAGGATTCGGTTGGTATGGCCCAGCCGAAGAGAAGGTTGGCAAGGTGGGTCATCCGGGTCTGCTGAAGAAATGGAATGAGCGGATCCTCTCCGTTCAGGCGGACGGATTCAAGCAGGATGTAGCCGGCAATCACCTCGGGCCCATCGTGATAGTCAAGCAGCCCGGCGTTCAGTATGACAAGATCGCCTGGCAGGGAGTGACTGTGGAATGGGATATTCTGGAGGATGTGGATTGCAAGACGCCGGTCGGGGACCAGGGTTTCGAGCAGGGAATTGACCTCTTTCTGGCCGGCTCCATTGGTGCATTGCCGCACATTGCCATGCATGAGGGCAGTATAGACACCGTCACCGATCGACTGTCTTTCGCTGGCACCAACAAGGCTTGCGCCGGTGGTTATGAGGGGGGTGGACCAATACATCCCGGCCGCCACGAGCAGGGCGATCAGGAACAGGGACGGCCTCCATGCGAATCCGAATGCACTGTGCCGGTGGATGGTCTGATGAGCGGCGGGTGGTGATGGCTCGGTGAGCCGTTCACCCCGCAGGGCGCCGATCATCAATGAATCATCAATGACCAGCCTTTCGCCGGATTGGGGGTCGGGTGAGAACACAGCGCTCTTGCCCGTGGTCGCTGCCGTGCCGGGTGCCTTGATTTCCTGAATAAAATACAGGGACCAGTGGGTGAGGATCATCTCGTCACGCGTGCGCAGGACCAGATCGTCCGGGCCAAGTTGGACAAGAACGGTCTGGGGATGACTCTCGCTGGAGGTGTACCAGGTTCCCTGACATTCAAGAATTTCAAATCCGGGGTAAACGATCATCGGACTCTGTCCCTGAGGGAGGTATGCGGGTTGGTGGCGGACGGCCCTTTGACGATCAGAGCGTTCTGGCCAGCTCGCGCAACTTGAATTTCTGGATTTTTCCGGTCGAGGTCTTGGGGAGTTCAAGAAATGAGATACCCTTGGGAGTCTTGAAGCCGGCAAGCCTCTCTCGACAGTGGTTCATGAGTGCCGTGCTGTCGGGAGTTGCGTTCGGAGTGGGTTCCACAAAAGCAAAGGGAACTTCGCCCCATCTGTCATCGGGTTTGGCAACCACAGCACACAGCAGGACATCGGGATGGGCCATGAGGACACCTTCAATCTCGACAGATGAGACATTTTCGCCGCCGGAGATGATGATATCCTTGGCACGGTCCGTGATTTTGATATAGCCGTCCGGATACTGGACCGCGATGTCACCTGAGGCAAGATAGCCGGTCACGAATGCCTCCTCGCCGGCTTCAGGATTGCGGTAGTAGCCCTTCATCACGGCATTTCCGCGGAACATGATCTCACCGGGCGACGCGCCATCCCTGGCAACGGGGGTGCGGGTCCCGGGTTCGAAGACATCAATCTCCTCCATCATGGGAAATGCGACACCGGTGCGCGCCTTGATGGCGGCGCGCTCTTCATCGTTGAGATGCCCCCATCGCTCATCATCCCAGATGCACTCCGTGACATGCCCATAGGTTTCTGTCAGACCGTAGACCTGCGTGACATTGAAGTTCATTTTTTCAATCGCCTGCAGGGTGGCGGCAGGGGGTGGTGCGGCAGCGGTGAAGACCTCAACCTGGTGATCAAAGGATCGCCGTTCCGCTGCTGTTGCATTGGTCAGCATGTTCAGCACGATGGGCGCACCACCAAAATGCGTGATGCCTTCGGCCGCGATCGTGCTGAAGATGAACGCCGCCGAAACATTGCGGCAGCAATGGAGCGTTCCGCCCAGCAGGGGCATCATCCAGCTGTGGTTCCATCCATTGCAATGAAAGAGCGGGACAATCGCCAGGTATTTTGGGTAGAGAGCCATGCGCCAGCTGATCACGGTTCCCATCGTCATAAGGTAAGCACCCCTGTGATGGTACACAACGCCCTTGGGGCGTCCGGTTGTCCCTGATGTGTAGTTGAGAGAAATGCTTTCCCATTCATCCTCAGGCATGACCCAGGGCGCTTCCGGGTCACCCTTCGTCAGGAAATCCTCATACTCCTCATGCCGACCCGTGGCCGGGAAACCGGCGGCCGGATCGGCGACTTCAATGATCAGGGGGGCGGGGATTTCACCCGCTTCGCGCACCGGTGCCCGCAC